>PMIG01000280.1 GCA_003157055.1 Bacteroidales bacterium
CATCCATTTCGGAGCTGTTGAGATATAAACCTGATAATTATCTTTCTCGAACAATTCTATTTTGCATCCTCCGACAGAAACATTGATAACTCCAACCTTTGTTTTTTCAGGAAGATTGGCTATCAAGGTTCTTCCGAAATAATCAGCAGGAGTCAGGCCTGTATGGCAACGGCAAAGAGGAGGAACTGCAGGGTACCAATGTCCCTTAACTCTTCCCAGGTTGGGACAATCGACAGCCTCCATCACCTGAAAGCGGTTATTCACTATTGTATCCTGTGGTTGGATTCTGGCATTGCCTTCCATGTTTGATTGTCCGAAGCAGATGAAGATGTAAAAGTTCTTATCCTGTGCAAAGAGAGTCAGGACAGGCAGTATGGATACCAGTATAAGAATTAAGCATAGCTTAATCCAATATCCTTTAAATACGTGTTTCATTATCTATGTATAAACTCTATCAGATGACAGAAACTTTTAACATTTTCAGATCCTTTACATCAGAACTGTTTCCATACCAGACCTCATATTCGCCTGTTGTTACTTCGACTTTTCCTGCTGACCTGTTAAAGAATTCAAATGACTTGTATGGCAGGATGATGGTAACATCCTGCGTTTTTCCTGCAGGGACAGTTACCTTCTGGAATCCTCTCAAAGTTCTGATCGGTCCATCGGCATCATTAACCTTATGTATATAAACCTGTACAACTTCGGCTCCATCTCTTTTGTCTGAATTTGTAACCGGAATGGTAAGGTCAAGGCTTTCATCGCTTTTGATCTGACTTTTACATGGTTTGGCTTCTCCTATTTTAAAAGTCGTATAGCACATGCCGAATCCGAAAGGGAAGAGAGGATCGGACATAAAACGGTATGTACGTCCCTTCATTGAGTAATCTTCAAAGTCGCCAAGCTGGTTAATATTTTTATAGAAAGTGACAGGAAGCTTTCCGGAAGGATTATAATCGCCGAAAAGAACGTCAGCAACAGCCTGTCCGCCTGATTCTCCGCCATACCATGCCTGAAGGATGGCATCACAGCTTTCTGTTTCAGGAACAAACCCCATTGCTGATCCTGAGCAGTTCACAAAAATGACTTTTTTATCGGCAGCCTTGAGTGCTTTCAGAAAATTTCTCTGGATTTCAGGAAGCTCAATATCTGTCCGGTCGCCACCTTTGAAACCGGGTATCTCAACAGGCATCTCTTCCCCTTCAAGCTGGGAAGAGATTCCTCCTGCAAAAACAACCACATCTATTCCTTTCAGCTTCTCGATGAGTGCTTCAAATTTGACGGGTAATTCTTTCCCGAAATTCAGACTCAGGCTGGCCGGCCAGTTACGTATCTGGGTAAAATGGCTTTCGATTTTGTATTCTTTTCCCTGTTCGGTTTGCAGAACGACACGGTTGATTCGTGGTCCGAATCCAAACCTGCGGGGCTTATAAATGGTATCTCCGTTTACCACAATATCAAAAATTCCTCTGGCTTCAAATCTGAATACCAGTTCACTGGATTCCTTTGCAATATAAACAGTTTCATATTTTCCGCAGAAACCTTCTGCCTGAACACCCTGTGCAAACTGATGCTGACCCTCTGTTGTCAGCTGGATGGTATTAACGATCTGTTCCACAGCAACCGGGTTTCCTGAAAAATCCCTATTATTCCAGTATGTTGCCTTTAATCCTGCTTTTCCGGCAATTGAACATTGTGGTAAAATGGATTCAACGTACATTTTGTCAGTAAGATCGCATCCTTTGAAGTATAATATTTTGTTTTCAGAAAGCTTGGTCCTGATTCCATCAAGGATGGTTACTGTATTGAATGGTGTTCCGTTGTAGTTACCCCACATCAGTCTTTTATCGTCAGCGTTAGGCCCAATAACAGCAATCTTTTTTACTGATTTGGATAGAGGCAAGACATTATTTTTATTCTGTAACAGTGTCATTGTTTCATGGGCCATATCCAGAGCCAGCTTTTTGTGAGCATCGCAATTGAGGACAGACGTTGTGATCTTGCTCCATGGAACCAGCGCATCGTCATCCATTTCACCAAGATCGAACCTGCCAACCAGTATCCTAATTAAACTCTTGTTCATGTCATCCTCCTTAATAAGGCCTTTGTCAACTGCTTCAGGGAGCATTTTATAGGCTGGGCCGGCACATTCAACATCGGTGCCTGCAAGAACACCTTTTGCTGCAGCATGAGTTGCATCTGATGAGACTTTATGGCTGTTGTAAAAATCAGCAATCGCACCACAATCGGAGACCACGACATATTTAAAACCCCATTCTTCACGAAGGATTCTTTCAAGCAGCCTTGAGCTTCCGCAGCAAGGTTCGTCATCGAGCCGCTGATAGGCACACATCACTTCACGAACTCCGGCATCCTGTACGAGCGCCTTGAATGCAGGTAGATAAGTTTCTCTCAGGTCGCGGGGATCAATATTATTTACATTGAGGGTATGACGGCTCCATTCCGGACCTGAATGAACGGCAAAATGCTTGGCACATGCCAGCAGCTTTTTATATCTTGAATCATCAGGTCCCTGAAGACCTTTTACAACGGATATACCCATCCGTGAAGTAAGATATGGATCTTCTCCATAGGTTTCCTGGCCGCGACCCCAGCGGGGATCACGGAAAATATTGATATTGGGAGTCCAGACCGAAAGTCCAAGGAACCGGCGTAACGGCTGTCCTCTTTGTTTTGACTCGTTATATTTTGCTCTTGTTTCAGTGGATGTTGCATCGAAAACACGATAAACCAATGCATCGTCGAAAGATGCTGCCATCCCGATCGGTTCAGGGAATACGGTAACCTTATCGTTATTTGCCAAGCCGTGTAATGCCTCACTCCACCAATGAAAACTTTTAATTCCCAGTCGGGGAACGGCATCTGATTCATCCTTCATCAGGGATGCCTTTTCGGTTAATGTCAGGCGGGAAACAAGATCCTTTGCCCTCTCTTCAGAGCTTAAAGCCGGGTTTTGAAATGGATACTGCTGCCCGCGAATGCTGAATGTCAGCAATAAGCCTGCTGCGATTAAAAATCCTGTTTTCATTTAAGTCAGTATTAAAAGTTTGGTTTTCTGGTAATTTAGAGTGTGTTTCTGGCTTCTACAAAGGTTTAAAATATTGTATTATCAGTTATTTATTTTAAAAATCTGACAGATTTTATAAATATTGAACCTGCCTTCCCTTCGGGAAATTTAACGAAAAGATCATGGTGTCCTGAAATCTTTTTTACTGCACCTGAAAAGCTTTCCCATTTATTTTCACCACCGGATAATTTTACAGGAATTGATGCGATAAGCTGTCCTTCCTTTAAATCATCGAGCCAGATTTCAATTTTTCCTTTTTTGTCAGAAGAAGCAACTATTTCAACACCAGTGGGAGGTTTATTGCCTAAATCGACACCGGATATCATAAACCAGCCTCCATTAACAGAAGTATTTGTAACTGCTTTTTCAGGTCCTGACATTAATGTCTTTATTCCGTAATAATTCCAGTAACCTGCTGCAATAATTGGAGACAAACCATCTTTACATATAAATAAATCGAAATATGCCGGTTTTCCCTCAGCAAACAATCCCAGGCTTGTGCCAACCCAGGAATTAAAATTTGGTTGAGCCTTGTCTAGCGTAACAGAACTGATAGGTTTTCCCAACGATATCCAGTTTTCCCCATCACCACTGCAGAAGCCGGTTAATTCGTGTTCTTTTCTTTCAAGCTTCAGCCAGATCACATTCCCGAACCTGTTTGGTATCATTCGGACAACAGTGTCGAGTTTAAGTGATATTTTCTTCCCGTCATTAAAGCAGGACGATAGCGTCACAGTTACTTTCTGGTTACCATTAGTAAGATAAATTCCGGCACTGGTACTGGCATCGATTGCATCAAAATCCACCTTTGACACCACATTGTAGTAATGATCTGTTTCTTTCTGAACCAGGTGTGTCTGTCCGTTATTGGGGATAAGCTTAACCCATCCTTTTTTATCTGTAAGTGAAAAACTAGCGGCTGCCTGTCTTGTCAGGAAGTGCCAGCAGGCATTCATCGTTTCACTATCGAAGTAATCACTTTTAACACTACACCATAAAATGCCAGACTGAGGAAGATCAGGATTTTTAATTGGGCTTGTGGTTGGTGCCATTCCCCATGGCCTGTCTCCTTCCCAGATAACAGGATAAAGCGAAGTCTGCCGTCCCGTGCCTGACCAGTCATCCCCGTCGTATTTTTCATAGCTCTGTCCTATTGTCCACCAGGTTCCGTCAGAAAGCTGAATAGGAGCAGAAATATGGTTGGGACGACTAAATCCAACATTATTTTCTGTGACTGGTTTAAAGAAATTTCCCAGTCTTTCCCATTTGGTTGAATCGCTTGTTAATTCTTTTGTTCTTAAAACATACTGACCCCCCGATACATCGCCGGCAGGGAAGTAGAAATAGTATCCGTTACGTTTACACATTACCGGTCCTTCAGCCCAACTGTATTGAAGTTTCGCATTAATCCAGTCAAGATTAATTACCGAATCTGTTAACTGCCCGTCTCTTCCAAGAGCCTGGAGGCGATTCATTTTTTGACCGTTCTTTATAACCATGTAAGGTTTCCCGTCGTCATCGATAAAAATTGAATTATCGTAACCTAAGGGTCCTGTAACAGGGTTGGTTCTTATCTGAACTGGATCGGACCATGGACCGGCAGGAGAGTCTGCTTTGCAAAACCATTGTCCGTTAGCTGAGAAATAAATCCAGTACGAACTATAAAAATATGTGATAGCACCCTGCCATGTTCCTTCGGACGGTCGATCAGAGACCCATCCTGCTTTAGCGGGGGGCAAAACCCTGCTGATGACCTCCCAGTGAACAAGGTCTTTTGAGTGATAAACCGGCATATAGGGTGTGAAATGAAAACTTGATCCGCAGTGATAAAAATCGTTTCCGACTTTCAGCAGGGTCGGATCTGGGTGGTCTCCCGGCAGCACCGGGTTAACATAAGTATTAACCTGCCTATAATCCGATTTACCTGAACCGGTTTGAGCCAAAATTGAAGAGCGACAGGTTATAGCCAGACCTGCTACTATTAACAGTGCACAATATCGGTTTTTCATCCTGTTTCAATAGTTTTTATGACACTGGGTTATTTCGGTATAACTCTTATTTAAAAATAAGCTGGGCAAAATTGTAAAGATTATTTCTCCAGACGGGCCATGTATGACCCCCCGGATATTCACTGTATATATATTTTACCTTAAGCTCATCGAATTTAGAAAGCATTGTCCGGCAGTTATTATAGGCAATGTCTTCTTTGCCGCCGACTGAGATCCAGAGAAGCTTCAGATTATTTTCAACCTTATCAGGATTGCTTTTGATAAAATCATACTGTTTGTTTGCCAGATCATTCTGTGCCGGCATTATCCATCCTGAACTGAAGACTCCCAGATATGGGAACAGGTTGAGATTATTAAAACCTGCGTAAAGGGTTTGAATTCCTCCCATCGACAAACCGGCAAGAGCCCTGCTGGCCGGTCCTGTCTCAACGCGGTAATTCTTTTCAATAAACGGGATTACAGACATCTTTAGTTCTATCTCGAACATCTTAAGTGTATTTTCTCCAAATCCCTGCGCATTAACATTCCCGTCAGGCATAACCACTATCATTGGTTTTGCTTTTTTGTCGGCAATAAGATTATCAAGGATCAGATCAGTTTTTCCCTGT
>PMIG01000215.1 GCA_003157055.1 Bacteroidales bacterium
CAGTATTTTTTGACGGCATTTCTCACCTCGAACTGCAGATCCGGAAGATCCCTGGTACTAAATTATGACGGCAATGGAAAATAGAAAAATATTCACATACCGCTATGACGATGAGACTGAGAATAAAGCACGTAGTGATTGGGAACAGCAATTTTCTGATGCAATTATCAAAGGCTTTATATCGGAGAATGATGTAATTGATGTTGAAAATAATTTTGACAAAAAGGAATGGTCCTGGTAAAAAGGTTTGAAGTTTAGAACGTATAGTGCAACGTCCTGGTGCTCATTTTACGATCCTCCACGAGCATAGAGAATTCTAAAAAAAGAATATCCCAATATGGGATAAAATATAAATTATTCTTATATTTGCAAAATGAGAATTATTGCATTTAGAACTTTGAGAACGTTTTTTGAAAAGCCTGACTATGCTGATTCAGAGGCTTCTTTGCGAGCATGGTATCATGATGCAAAGACAGCCGAATGGATAAGTTCTAATGATTTAAAACAACAATACAAGAATGCCAGTATTGTTGGAGAAGGTAGAGTTGTCTTTAATATAACAGGCAATGTTTATAGATTAGTTGTTGCAGTTGATTATGAATTTCAGGTAATCTTTATACGATTCATTGGAACTCATAAACAATATGACAAAATAGATGCTAAAACGATTTGATTATGGAAATTAGACCAATTAAAACAGAGCAGGATTACAATACCTCGATTCGTAGAATAGAGGTATTATGGGGAGCAAAAAAGGATACCCCACAAGGAGATGAATTGGATTTGCTTGTAACTTTAGTCGAATCATATGAGATGAAACATTATCCAATTGCTCCGCCGGACCCAGTTGATGCTATTAAATTTCGTATGGAACAAATGGGTATGACAAAAGCGGATATGGTACAATATATAGGCAGTCAAAGTCGGGTGAGTGAGATTTTAAATGGAAAGAGAAAATTAACACTTGGCATGATAAAGTCCTTATATAAAGGATTAAGGATTCCTGCTGATATTTTATTGGCATAGGCCAATCTGAGGAATTAATTATTCAGTGGTCCTCTGCTATATTCTACAATTCGGTTACCTATTTTAATTTTTGTTTATGAGGTAACCGATCAGGCGAATATAAACTAACATTATTTGATATAATATGAATTCAAATATAAATAAAAAGCCTCAATGTATCAACACATTGAGGTTTTTTGAAATAGATTGTTGTTTTGTTCAGTGGAGCTGGCGGGAGTCGAACCCGCGTCCAGTCAAGGAGACCATATGCTTTCTTCATGCTTAGTCCTGCTTGATTGTCGGGATCGGTCAGCTGCAGAACAACCTAACCGATCCTTAGTTCCTGTTTGCTTCGCCATCCGACCGGAACAATCTTCAGACTAGCCCCGGATTGCGTGCGCCTCCGTATCGGGTTGGATCAGGGCCTGACCGCCCGGGAGACGTCTCGTCCCCACACATGTGCGAGGAGACTCCGCCGAAGCGGAGAGTGCTTAAGCTACTGTTATTCGCTTATGCTGCGAGAGCGTAATTAGTTTCGCCTTTTGTTGTTTTGTAACACTGTTTAAGCGACGCGTCACCACACGCTGCATGCTTACATACCACCTCTCATGCTGTCAAAACCAAATCAACCCCGGTGATATTACTGCAAAGATACAAAATATGTTCCCAAACAGAATCCGTTATTGCAAAAATCACAGCGGAGTTATTATCTTCACAACTCAATTAATTAAACCAAACTTCAATTCATTATGAGAAAAACCCTTTACCTTCTTCTTCTCCTGTTACCGCTAAACCTGTTTTCACAACAGGATGATACCCCTGTTGTTGGTGTCAGCGATAAAAGGGTTGAAGCCTACGGTCTGAAAAATGCCCGTGTCGTGGTCGATTATCAGACCACACTTGAGAATACAGATATTCTCATATCTAACGGAAGGATAGAAGCGATCGGCTCAAACCTGGTTTTCCCGAAGGGGACAATTATTTATGATCTTACCGGAAAAACAGTATATCCTTCATTTGTTGATGCATATGCCGGAAACTATGGCATTAAAACCCAGACACCTGCAACAACTGAAGCTAATCCTTTTGCTTCGCTATTTACTCCGGGACAGGGAGGAAGATCAACTCAAACCTTAACACCAGAAGCCAGGATTGCAGATTACTGGAATGACGGAATCCACGCATCATTTAATATCACCGACGAATTTATTCCCGACACTAAAACAGCTGGAGAATATCGTCAGATAGGCTTCGGTGCAGTGGTCACATTTATAGCCTCCGGAATTGCCAGGGGAACATCAGCACTTGTCAGCACTGGTGACGGGAAAGCAAACAATGTGATATTAAAAAACAAAACATCAGCAAATTATACGTTGGGCAGGAACAGGTCTGCAGACCTTTACCCGTCATCTCAGTTTGGAATAATCGCACTGCTCCGTCAGCTTAACTATGATGCAAAGTGGTACAAACAGCTGCCGGTTGGCTATTTTCACGACGCCGGTCTGGAAGCATATAATGCCTGCCTCTCTCTGCCCCAGATATTTGAAGTGACAAATAAGCTGGAAGTTATGAGAGCCGACAAAATTGGGAAAGAATTTGGTATTAACTATATCATTAAAGGGGGTGGCGATGAATACCAGGCTCTGAATGATATTAAAAAATGCGGAAATAAACTGATCATCCCAATTAACTTTCCTGAAGCGCCGGATGTTAAAGATCCCTATGATGCAACATCTGTCTCCTATACAACACTTAAGCACTATGAACTTGCTCCTTCAAACCTTTCAAAGGTGTCAGGTGCAGGTCTTACTTTTGCTATAACTTCCTCAGATATGAGGCAGCGCACAAGCTTTCTAACAAATCTTAGAAAAGCCATAAAGTACGGTCTGACTGAAGCAGAGGCGCTTAAAGCTCTTACATTCACTCCTGCAAGTATGATTGATGCTGCCGACCTGATCGGCGCTGTTAAAAAGAACATGATCGCTAACCTGCTCATTACATCAGGCAATATCTTCAGCGATGATTGTGTTATCTATGAAAACTGGGTGCAGGGAATTCCATACAGGTTTATTGACATGAGAATCAAAGATATGAGAGGGACATATTCCCTGGTTATCGATACTGCAGAATATAAGCTGACTCTATCCGGCACTTTTGATAAACCTGCTATTAAAATCATTCTCGATACAACAGCTGTCAGGGGTGCAACTTTCACTCAGGAGAAGGATATTGTAAGTATTGCTTTTGAGAGATCAAGAGTTCGTTATCGCTTATCAGGATATATCACAGGAAAAGATCTTGCAGGTGAAGGTCAGCTGGATAATGGTAAATGGATAACCTGGAAAGCAACTCTTACTGGTACTGCTCCGGAAGCTGAGGCAAGACAAAGAAGACAAACTCCCATTCCTGAACCAGGTAAAGTAATATATCCGTTTACAGCATACGGATGGACTGAGTTACCTAAACAGGAAGAGATCCTGTTCAAAAACGCCACAGTATGGACAAACGAAAAAGAAGGTAAGCTGCTGAATACTGATGTCTTTGTTCAGAAAGGTAAAATTGCGAGGATTGGTAAGAACCTTTCTGCAGAAAATGCAAGAGTTATAGATGGAACAGGCATGTATCTCACTTCCGGGATAATCGATGAGCATTCTCATATTGCACTTTCTGCTACCAACGAAATGGGACAGGCAATAACCTCCGAGGTCAGATGCAGTGATGTGATAGATCCGGAGGATATAACCATTTACAGGCAGATGGCTGGCGGAGTTACAGCCGCTCATATTCTGCATGGCTCGGCTAATCCGATAGGCGGACAATCAGTATTAATAAAGTTTCGATGGGGCCATAATGCGGAAGAATTAAAAATTGAAAACCAGATCGGCATCGTGAAACATGCTCTTGGTGAGAATGTTAAACGCACAACAAACCGTTACCCAAATTCACGTATGGGTGTTGAACAAATAATAAGGGATGCTTATCAGAGAGCAGTTGATTACAATAACCAGTGGAAGGCATGGAATGTTATGAAACCCGTTGAAAGGGTTGGTAAGATTCCGCCCAGACGGGATCTTGAGCTCGATGCCCTTGTTGATATACTTGAAAA
>PMIG01000127.1:0-1414 GCA_003157055.1 Bacteroidales bacterium
CGGTCACCGGTCACCGGTCACCGGCTTTTCAATATCTCTTATCCGCTTTTATCGGCAGTTTTGCCAGCTTTTCGACCTCAATTGATGGATATCCGAACTCTTCAACTACTTTTCCCATGATCAGATATGTACCGGAGCCTTTAAATGGATAATACTTAAGCGATTGCGGGAAATGTGTAGTATCGAAGAAATTTCCTTCCGGATCGATAAAGCATCCGAAGTTCATCCATTCCTTCTTTATTGTCTTTATATACTTGATTGTCACGAGGTGGCCGACCATCCTGATCTTTTCCCCGACGTGTTTAATAAGATCTTTCGCAGCAACCTCGCCGCGGAACGATGTTTCTAGCATATCGAACCATGTGAGCGATACTGGGAAGCTCAGCAGCTCGATCTCGTCATATGCATCATCGAGCCTGCTGTGCTCAAGGTCTGGAAGGCTGAAATCGCGGGGAGGAGAGGAGAAAAGTTGCTTCATGGGTTCAGGCTTGCTCTTGTTCATCATCATATGGGCTTCCCATAGAAGTGTCGCTTTCTTCTTCCCGGTGAATCTGAAAACACCGGCTCTGATAAGCAGGATCATCTGTTCCAGTCCGGGATTCAGCCTGGCAATGAAATCGCTCATCCCGCCAAACTCTCCTTCTGAATTGCGATTATCTTCAATTGCCATCGCCAGGTTGCTCTCGAGGCTCATGATGTGTATGAATCCTAGGTATATATCTGATCCATAAATTGTTGTCTTGTAATTGCTTTTATTTACGCATGGTAGTTGAATTGTTGCCCCATATCTTTTTGCTTCATGAACATATACCCATGTCCTGTAAAAGCCCCCGAAATTATTGATCACTGCAACCATGAACTCAAGCGGGTAGTGTGCCTTGAGGTAGAGGCTCTGAAAGCTTTCAACTGCGTATGATGCCGAGTGGGCTTTGGAGAATGAGTATCCGGCAAACGACTCAATCTGCCGCCACACCTCTTTGGTGACATCCGCACTATATCCCTTTTCGCGGCAGTTTGAGAAGAACTTATCGACTATCCGCTGCATCTCCTGTTTCGACCTGTATTTACCGCTCATAGCGCGCCGCAGCGTATCGGCATCCGCCAGGTCGAGGCCTGCAAAGTGATGGCAAACCTTCAGAACATCCTCCTGGTATACCATTACGCCGAAGGTCTCTTCGAGCTGCTCCTTCATCACGGGATGCAGGTATTTGAACTTATCAGGGTTATGGAACCGGTAAATATACTCGCGCATCATCCCTGAGCGTGCGACGCCCGGCCTTATTATCGAGCTGGCCGCCACAAGCGTTGTATAATCATCGCATTTGAGCTTCTGCAGAAGTCCGCGCATTGAAGGGCTTTCTACATAGAAGCATCCCTTTGTCTCACCGGTTTTCAGGTACTCCCTGATCTTAGG
>PMIG01000127.1:1445-10224 GCA_003157055.1 Bacteroidales bacterium
GAGGCATATCCAGTGCGGTGAATGATGTCATTGGCTCTTCAGATATAAGGATGCCGCCAGCATGGATGCTCCGCATATTAGGGAAGTCGGCAATCTTCAGCCCTGTCGAGAAGATTATGTCGGTGATCTCGTTGCGGTTTCGTTCTGACGAAGGATTATCTATCAGTGAATCAATCTCTTCTTTTGGCAGACCATGGACCTTTCCGAGTTCCCTTACGATCGACTTGCCCCTGAAGGTGCTTATTGTGCCCAGTAATGCTGTATGGTTATACCCGTATCTTTTGAAGATGTAATCGATAACCTCATCTCTCTCTTTCCATGAATAGTCTATGTCGAAATCGGGGGGGCTGCTCCGTTTAGGGTTTATGAACCTCTCAAAGTAAAGGTTCAGGTCAATTGGGTCAACATTAGTGATTTTCAGGCAATAAGCTACTATTGAATTTGCTCCGCTTCCTCTTCCCACGTGGTAGAAGCCTCTTGACATCGAGTACCTGACAATATCCCATGTTATCAGGAAATAGGCAGAGAAGCCAAGCCTGTCGATTATTTCAAGTTCATGGCTTATCCTTTTTCTTGCCTCGCTGTTATGCTTGCCATACCTGTACTCCATACCGTCCCAGGCAAGCTTTTCGAGAAGCAGCTTGTCGTCGTACCTGCTTGCTGAGAATATCTTTTTGTTTTTCTGGCTCTCGTGGTCAAATGTCAGGCTGCAGTCATCCAGCAGATTGCAGGTATTTCTTATGATCTCAGGGTATCCGGAAAACATTCTTTTAATATCGCCGGGTGAAAGGAAGAACTCATCCTCACCGGCGCACTGTGACGCTTTAAGGTGGCTGAGAAGAATGTTGTTGTCGACTGCCCTGAGGCTCCTGTGAATGAATATGTCGTTTTTACCGGCGAAAGTAACCGGCTGCATGATCACCATCCCGCGAATAAGTGATGAGGCGACCGATAGCAGCCTGTTGATATCCGCGATCCTTGTGCCTGTGCGCTCATTGTCGTACATCCGTCGTCCGGGAGGATTTGTGAACGGGTAGATGACATATGAGTCTGAGAAGCGTGGGGCAGGGAAGGGAACCTCTGTTTTCTCGAAATTGCATTTTGAAAGGAATTCGTTTAGTTCCCTCAATCCCTTGTTATTGCGGGCAATGCCGGTGTAGAGCAGGTCGTTGTCGCTCCTGAATTCAATTCCGACTGCCGGCCTTATGTTGTGTTTAGTGCACTCCCCTGCAAATTCAGGTATTGCCGTTGAATTATTTATATCTGTCAGGACTACAGTATCAGCTTGTGCAGCAGATGCCTTCTGCACAAGCTGTTCCACTGACATGGTGCCGTAGCGGAGACTGTAATATGTGTGGCAATTGAGATACATGTTCTTATGGCTCAACGGTGCAATGGTGCAACGGTGCATCAGTGCAACGGAAGAACAGATTCTTATCCAGATTAATACCGTTGTGCCTTTGTGCCATTGTACCTTTGCGCCGTTCTAATGTCCAAACCCATACATCATATAGCCCCGGAGTCGTTCCTCCATCATTTCCTGCGCTTTACGGGTATTTTCGAGCTGTTTAAGGGCTTTTTCCTCTCTTTCGCTGCTGGTCATCACCCCGGCAGCCCTTCGCACCGCATCGCGTCCGAAACGCTTCCTGAGCTTATCCATGGCCATATAGAGGCTCACCTTCTCGGGAGTATCATCGAACATGTCGAGCTGCTGCACTCCGCGCACCATATGGCTGAACCTTACACCTATGAGCCTGATGAGCATTCGCCGCTGGTAGAGCCTGGCGAAGAGATCCTTGGTGATATCCGTCAGCACGTGGTCAAATGCGGTATACGGTATCCGCTTCTGCAGTGTGTGAGTGTCGAAATTCGAATACCTTATTTTAACTGTTACGCACGATGTGAGCTTCTCCTGCTTACGAAGCTCGTAGGCGATCTTCTCGACCATACTTACGAGCAGTTGGTTGAGCCTGGTAATATCGGTGGTATCCTTTTCAAAGGTATGCTCGGTGCTTATCGATTTTTGCTCCGAGTAGCTTATGACGGGAGTTGAATCTATCCCGTTTGCTCTTTTCCACACTTCAATGCCGTTTTTTCCCATAAGCTTTTCGAGCATCTCGGCAGGGATATTCCTTAATGTATATATTGTTGCTATGCCCATTGACCGGAGCATGTGATAAGTTTTTTGCCCGATCATCGGTATCTTGCTTATCGAAAGCGGGTCGAGGAAGGGGAGGACTATCTCTTTTCTTACCTCTATTTCGCCGTTCGGCTTTGCCTCTCCGGTCGCTATTTTAGAGACTGTCTTGTTTACTGAAAGTCCGATCGATATCGGAAGCCCGGTCTCTTTTATTATCTGCTGGCGCAATTCATGTGACCACTGATAGCACCCATAGAAGCGATCCATCCCGGTGATGTCTACATAATGCTCGTCGATCGATGATTTCTCATAGAGCGGCGATTTTTCAGCAATTATCTCAGTCACAAGGTTTGAGTAATTGCTGTATGCCTCCATGTCGCCGCGTATAACTATGGCATCGGGACACATATTCCTGGCCATCTTCATGGGCATTGCAGAGTTTACCCCGTATTTTCTTGCCTCATAGCTGCAGCTGGATACCACGCCGCGGTCAGACATGCCACCGATTATTACAGGCTTGCCTGTCAGTCTGCTGTTCTTAAGCCTTTCGACTGATACAAAAAAAGTGTCGAGGTCAAGATGCAGGACAGATCTTTCTATATTTCCAGCTATGAACATTATAAAATAACTTTTCTTCCTTTGTGTCCCTTCGTGTGAACTTCATGTCCTTAGTGGTTAAAAGAAAGCCTTTAACCACAAAGAGCACAAAGGGTATCACAAANNTGGTATGCATTATTTTTGATTAGAAATTAATCATTATTATGATTACAATATAATCAATTTCCAATATGTACTTCGCTTCCAACATAAAATTTTTAAGAAAAAGAAGGGGCAGGACACAGGATGATGTTGCTGTAGCCCTTAATCTCAAACGTTCAACCCTGAGCGGTTATGAGAACGGTGTGGCCCAGCCCGGGATTGATATCCTGGTCTCATTTTCGCGATACTTCAACCTGTCGATCGATACAATGTTGAAGATCAATATTCCTGAACTCTCGGAGAGCCAGCTTGGCGAACTCGAAAGAGGATATGATGCTTATATCAAGGGGAGCAACCTCAGGGTACTCGCAACAACTGTCAACTCCGACAACCTCGAAAACATAGAGCTTGTTCCGGAAAAGGCAAAGGCAGGCTATGCTACCGGATATGCTGACCCTGAATTCATCGGCGAACTGCCCAGGTTCAGGCTCCCGTTCCTGTCGGAAAAAAGAAAGTATAGGACCTTCCAGCTTAAAGGCGACTCTATGCTTCCGATCCCTGAGGGATCTTGGGTCACTGGCGAGTTTGTCCAGGATTGGCATGAGATAATAAGCGGGAAAGCCTATGTGATCTTCACTATAAATGACGGAATTGTCTTCAAGGTGGTTGAGAATAACCTTTCAAACGACGGCAAGCTGATCCTCTATTCACTGAATCCCGTTTATGAGCCATATGAAGTTCATATCAGCGAGGTAAAGGAAATTTGGAAATTCGTGCACTTCATCAGCAGCGAGCTTCCCGACCCGGTTCTGCCTGAAAAACAGCTTATCCAGGCAGTTGCAGCAATGAAGAACGATCTCGAAAGAATCAAGGCAAAGATAGGCAGCGATATTTCCGATATCAGGGAGAGTAACTGATCAGTTGAAAAGAGTGTTAATGACCCACTTCCCATTACTGAAGCTAAAGGGAAGACGCTCCATTTTATTAAAATCATTCAGCTTCATCAATACATGAGGCAACTTTAGCAATTTATTGATATCTTTAGTATTATTTGCTTCTTCCGACCTCATGATTATAAAGATTCCAGGGTCAAGAAAATATCTGAGACCGGGTGACTCGCATACAATCGGTGTATCATCTGGCATGAACTTAAGTATTTCTGTGAATGCAGTCAGGAGATCGTTATCGGTTACTTTTGCAAAAAAGACTTTCTGTGCTCCGGCTCTAAGCATCCGTGAAGTATCTTTTGCCGATTGCGGATCTAATTCTTCATATATGGAGTAACCTTTGTTCTCGGAAAGCAGAAGAAGTCCAGGTGTAATATCATGAAAGTGTGGAGTGATCTTTACTGCTGAAATTCCAGATTGCCGGAATTGCTCAATAACCCTGCAGGCAAGTGTCGTCTTTCCCGATTTATTCCCGGTTCCGGCTATAAGCAATAGGTTAGGAATAACCATATTATCTAAAATAAAAACTCTGTGGTTCTCTGTGAATTATCTGTGTAACTCTGTATAAGTTCTTTAAATTATATTTATTACACAGAGTGCCACGGAGTTGACACGGAGAGACACAGAGTCAAGCTTTGCTAAGAAAATATTATAATTATTCTTTAGTAAGATCTATAATAAGCTGAACGAGCTTTGCATTATCCGATTCAGGTATCTTTCCCTTGTATAAAGCTCTGACAATCCTTTTTTTATCTACAATGACCACACTATAGCTGTCCTTCGGCATTCCCCACAGCTTCTGAAGTGTTGCATCATAATCAAACAGGATGGTGGTATTATATTTTTTTGCCTTGTTGCCTGCAATCATCCTTATCAGACCATTGGGTTTCCAGGTCGATTTGCAGTCGACGATGCCAAAGCCCTTGAATAAATCTTTATTGATAGTCTTGTCAACATCAGTTGCTTTATTCACTGCATCATTGAAAGGATCGTTCAGATCAGATTCATCGGGATCGACATAGTTAATCTGGAGAACTTTTCCCGGCCAGGAATTCATTGTAAAAGGCTTCTTATCAGCATCAGTAAATGTCCAGTCTGGTGCTTTCATGCCTACTTCAAGCTTTACACTGGTCTGCCCGTGAGCCGACATCATTATCAGGACGGTGAATAGAAATGTGAAGATCGTTTTTTTCATATAATTGCTTTTATGATTAGAAACGAAATATAGGAATTATTTATTATAAACCGATTTTAATCTGTTTATTACGAAATTTCCGCTAACAATATTACTTTTGCAGTCTTGAATTTTTCTATGCAGTCAATACGAAATATAGCAATAATTGCTCATGTCGATCACGGCAAAACAACACTGGTAGATCGGATTATTCAGGAATGCAAGGTGATGGACCAAAGGAAGGATGCCGGTGAGCTGATACTCGACAGCAATGATCTGGAGAGAGAGAGGGGAATAACAATCATTTCAAAGAACGTTTCAGTAAATTATAAAGGCGTTAAGATCAATATAATTGATACTCCAGGGCACGCAGATTTCGGAGGCGAAGTGGAACGCGTCCTGAAAATGGCCGACGGTGTCCTTCTCCTCGTCGATGCTTTTGAGGGTCCTATGCCTCAAACCAGGTTTGTTCTGGGAAAGGCTATAAACCTTGGTCTAAAGCCGATCGTAGTTGTAAACAAAGTTGACAAGGAGAATTGCCGGCCGGATGATGTTCAGCAAGATATATTCGACCTTATGTTCAACCTTGACGCTTCTGAGGATCAGCTTAACTTTGAGACAGTTTTTGGCTCGTCAAAGTTTGGCTGGATGGGCAAAGACTGGAAGAATCCCACGAAAGATATTACTTATCTTCTCGACACAATACTGGAACAGATACCTGAACCTCCATACATAGAAGGAACTGCACAGATGCAGATCGCATCCCTTGATTATTCAAGCTATGTTGGAAGAATAGCTATCGGCCGTGTTTTCAGAGGAATAATTCAGACCGGCGTCGATTATACGCTATGCAAAAAGGACGGAAAAGTAAAAAAAGAAAGAGTAAAGGAGCTTTATATATTTGAAGGACTCGGAAGAGTTAAAAGAGATAGCGTCCGTTGCGGTGATCTATGTGCAATAGTCGGTCTCGAGGATTTTGAAATAGGCGATACGCTTGCCGACCTGCTGGCTCCTGAAGCACTTCAGAGAATTGAGGTAGACGAGCCTACCATGAGCATGGTTTTTACAATCAATAATTCACCGCTTTTTGGTAAGGAAGGCAAATTTGTAACATCGAGACATCTGAGAACCAGGTTATTCATGGAAACTGAGAAAAACCTGGCCCTGAAAGTGGAAGCCACAAATTCTGAAGATACTTTCAATGTCTTTGGACGCGGCATTCTTCATCTTTCGATTCTCATAGAAACGATGAGACGTGAAGGATATGAATTCCAGATCGGAAAGCCAAAAGTGATAATAAAAGAGATAAATGGAGTTAAATCAGAGCCTTATGAGACTTTGACAGTTGATGTCCCGGCCGAGCAGTCAGGAAGGGCTATTGAGCTGGTTACACAAAGAAAAGGTGAAATGACTATCATTGAACCTAAAGGCGATCTAATCCATCTGGAATTTGATATTCCATCAAGAGGAATAATCGGTTTGAGGAATAATATGCTAACTGCTACATCAGGTGAGGCCGTAATGTATCACAGGTTCAGGGCATATGATAAATATAAAGGTGATGATCTGTTGCCCAAGCCAAATGGTTCACTGGTCTCGCTTGAACAGGGGATGGCGACAGGATACGCAATTGACAGGCTCCAGGACAGGGGCAGGTTCTATATTGATCCCGGAGAACAGGTTTACAAGGGTCAGGTTGTAGGAGAGTACTCGCGCCCCAATGATGTGGAAGTTAATGTTGTAAAAGGCAAGAAACTTACTAATATGAGGGCTTCTGGTTCAGATGATAGCCTGAAGATCGCTCCGAAACTGAAGTTCTCGCTCGAAGAACTAATGGAACAAATTAAGGATGATGAATACCTGGAGGTTACTCCGTTGAACCTTCGTGTAAGAAAGATTCCCGGGAAAAGAAATGTTTAATAATCGTTTAAAAACTCGATCATCGGTTTCATCGTCCGGCATCTACTGATAATCAGGTTGAGATAATCTTTTGACAGAGCTGTCTCATCCGGGAATATAGAGGTGGCAAGAAAGCTTTTATATTTGAGTAGTTCTATAAACTTATGATCCTTTGGATAGCCTTTCGGAGCAGTTTTAAGCTTTTCTCCCTCGATTTCTCCGAAATATTTTATAAAATCCTTATTGCCGGCAATTTTCAGTAACTCGTCGCCCTGTTCATCAATCTTTGCTCTTATTTCCGATAGCCATGAAGTCGGTGGTATGTATGCACCTCCTGAAAGCATGCATTTACCGGGCTCGACATGAATATAATAGCCGGCATATGCATGCATATTCTTATTTCCGCCTCTAAGAATAAATGCTCCAAAATGTGTTTTATATGGCGATTTATCATTTGAGAATCGGATATCACGGTTTATCCTGTAAATACAGCTCTTAGCCTCTAATCCCTTGAGAATGGGATCGAAGGATGTAATTTCGTTAATTACTTCCTGAATAAAATCAATAAAATTACACTTGGCTTCGTCATATCTTCCCCTGTTGGCAAGGAACCATTCCCTCTCATTATGCTTTTTTAGGTCAGAGAGGAACTGCATTGTTGATTTCTCTATTTTTACCATTATATAAAGGTTAAATTCAATGATACAAGTTTAATAAAGTTTCCTGGAATTATTTGCATTGAAAATATCTCTGATGCAATTGTATTGAATTTTATACTTGTTTTTAGTTATCTTTGAAATGAATAGGGATAACTACTTAAAATTATTCATAATGACAAGGAAAAGAGTATTTTACGGAGTTTTGATTATACTGCTTTTTATTCTCTCGGGTGCAGCCATTTACCTGAACTCACTTCTTCCGATAATCACTGGCTATGCTGCCAAGAACCTCTGTTCCGATGTTTTTGTATCGAACAGAACTCCTCAGGATGTGGATTCTATTGACCTGAACTTCTCTTTCATTAAACTAACCAGGAACAAGGTGGATTTTAATGAGAAAAGCGTTAAGAGCAGCTTCCTTTGGCGCAGATCAAAAGCCATTTATCGCGATGGATATGGAGTCACCCTATTAAGAGATATCCCGGAAAAGACTCTTCGGAACGAAGGCTATCCTTACAAGGGGAAGCCTGATTATTCACAGGATACTCTTGCCTGGCCGCTCGGTGATCTTGTCCCGCCACTTCCTGAGAACATTAACGCAATTGAATTAAACGATATCTCAAAACGGCTTATATCAGATAACGCATACGGTGGTGACGCTTTCGCTTTTATGGTGCTTTATAAGGGAATTCCCGTTGCCGAAGCATATAAGCCTCAGTTTAACCAGCATACAAGGTTCCTTAGCTGGTCGATGGCAAAAAGCTTTACCAATGCACTTGCCGGGTTGCTTGTCAAAGAAGGGAGACTGAACATTTCAGCTCCTGCCGGATTTAAAGAATGGCAGGGAGATGAAAGGAGCAAGATCACGCTGAATGACCTGCTTCATATGCAGAGCGGGCTGAAATGGAATGAGGATTATGGTAACAGGTCGGATGTGAACCTGATGCTTCATAATACAGGCGATATGGCCGAATATGCAATTCACAAATCTGCTGAATTTCCTCCCGGCACTCACTGGTATTATTCTTCTGGAACAGCAAATATCGTCAGTTATCTTATTAGAAAGCAATTCAGAAATGATACAGCTTATTATGAATATATTCATACACATCTGTTTAACAAGATTGGAGCTCCTGACATTATATTCGAAGTCGATCCTTCAGGTACACTTGTTGGATCATCTTACGTCTATGCAACTGCGCGCGATTATGCGAGATTTGGCTTGATGTACCTTAATGACGGACTATTTAATGGCCAACGT
>PMIG01000331.1 GCA_003157055.1 Bacteroidales bacterium
CAGAGTTAAAGACTGCTTTTCGAAGTTATTGAGTAGCCATCCATGGATAAATATTTAATTCGGAAATCACAATTTGTGATATCCAATTCTCTGACAATTTCATTTGAGTAAATCACTGAAATCTATTTTCTCCATAACCCCGGAATATTATGGCTGATAACTCCTGACTCCAATTACCTTAGGTCCAGATCCTCAATAGGACTCCTCACTGCAATAAGATTGCGCCGGCTTACATGCGTGTAAATTTCTGTGGTCCTCGAACTCCTGTGCCCTAACAGCTCCTGTATGTACTTGATGTCCAGCCCGCTCTCATGCAGGTGCGTGGCATAGCTGTGCCTCAGACTGTGAACCCCGACCTCCTTGTTTATTCCAGCCTTTTTTAGCGCCAGCTTGAAAACATTATAAACACTTTCAACCGAGTACTTTCCGCCATTCTGACCTTCAAATAGATATGTGACCGGGCGGTACCCGGCAACGTATTCATCAAGCTTTGCCCATACTTTGTCCGAAACCGGCACCATCCTGTCCACACGCCCTTTGCCCTCCCTGATATTCAGTATCCCCCTGTCCCTGTCGAGATCGGTCAGCTTTATATTGGTCGCCTCCGATCTTCTTAACCCGCATGAGTAAATCATCCATAAAAGAAGCTTGTGCTTCGCATTCCTGGCCGAACCCAGAATTCTTGTAATCTCATCCTTCGAGAAAACTTTCGGTAATGCCCTGCTTCGCCTCGGCCTCTCCATTATCTGCGGAATAACCTTGCCTTTGCCCGCGATCTCGTAATAAGTCTTTACTGCAGAAATCATCTGGTTCTGATATGATGCAGAAAAACCGAGCTTCACAATGAACGAGTCCATGAAATCAGATACATCATTCTGCGTGATCTTTGCAGGTTCTTTTTCATTATAGTACTTGAAAAACACTTCAAGCAGCGAAAGATACGATTCTGAGGTCCTGTTGCTGTACCGGTTCTCCTCAAGATACCGACGCAGAAGATCAACACCTTCAACCGCTTTTGGCATCAGCTGCCTCGACCTGACATCTTCACTGAACTCTTTTCTCTGTTCTTTCAGATCATCAGGCACGACTGATTTTTTAACTTTCACCTCAACTCCCCGAGTAGAGAAATAATCGGAGAGGGAATCGACTTTTAGCTGCGTCCACTTGAGCAGAAACTCCTTGTGTATCTTGTCGTAATAACACTTCCCGTAACTTCTGATCTCATCTATCCATTCACTGTCGTACCGTCCCATGAACCTGATCGACAAGCGTTCACCTTCGTCACTGATACGGAATTCGACCGGCCCATACACCGATTTCAAGTTCTTGTCCTTTTCCTTCTCATGCTTGACCGGAGAGACGAGAGGCTCTTTCTTTATTTCATCGTCAGGCGGACTTTTTACGACAACCATAACAGGCTCATGTTCCAGATGTTCTCCGGTTACCTGCCTGATGATAATCTTCCGGTTGTAACTCGATGATATGGCAGATATATCCACATCAGCCTTATCTTTGAAAGCGAGGAGTATCTGCTTGATTGATTCCTCAGTGTCGTCAACATACCATCGCAGGAGCGTGTTGCTGAAAGCCCGGCCATGGATCGATCTGACAGTTTCATTTAACTCGCGATCAAAATCAAAATTGATAAAGATCCGCGGTTTTTCACGATGGAAAATCCTTTCCAGAATAACTTTTTTGTTCATTAGCACAGCGAGACATGATGAAAACAAATTTAAAGAAAATCAAATTCTTGTCAAAAAAAATATGAGAGAGATTTTTCAAATAAAGCCTGGCGGAAGTTGAAATGTCAGTTTCCGGGCTTAATATCTATTTTGAACCTGATAAAATACTGATTCCTGTCAAGAATTATATCGAAATGGTCGGCTATCTTCCTGTAATACTGATTCTCAGAGTACAGATTGGCCTTCTGAGTGACATTTACACTATTGAAAAGATTCGTGATGTAAAAAGCCGAAAAGATAAGTGTCGTTAACGAAGGCAGAACGTAATTCCTGTTCGGTTTATCCTTGCTAAGCTCATATTTCCATGCCGAAAAAGCTCCGATCCCGAATGCTGCATTTAGCCCGAATGCCTGAAGCGCATCAAAGCAGAAACCTGAATATGCCTGTCCGAGTCCCGGCATAATGGCCGACAATGGCAATGCAATGCCTACATGCTTTTTTCTGAACGTTGCCGGACCGGCTAATTCGTTTTTGATCGCGGTCAACTCCTCATTGGCTATAAAGGAATTGTCAATAAGATCCAGATCTTTAATGCATTCCGGCTTCTGCCGGGTATTGATCTCGGCATACGCTTTCATGAAATGGTACTGGTTTCTGAATAATCCGGGATCCGCAATCTTCGAAAGATAAATGCCGGCCCTGGTGTATTCTTTCTGCATAAGCAGCGAATAGCTGTATTTCATTTTCAGCAGGCCGGCAATCTGATAGCGGGAGTTGCCAAGGTCAAAAATAAGATTTTCAGCTTCTTTCCAATGACCGGTGAGAAGAGAAGCATCAACGGCATCGACAGCAGCATTGATCTTTTTAACCGAATCTGTTTCAAGAAGATAACTGGAGTAGTTATAGAAATAAGAAAGCTGGTATTCGCCTTTTTCGAGAAACTTCACACCAAGCTTTCGCAAAGTTCCGGACGAAACAAGCGTATCCTGTGAAAATAATCTGAAAGAATTAACGGCGAAGAGAAAGATCAGGATCAATAATTGTCCAATCCTTCTTTGTGAAAATATTGTTTGCTTTAACAGGGTCATACACTTTAATGATGTTGTTTCCGAGATTCACCGGCAGATAATGCTTAAGATATTTCATATCGAAGTTTTCCCTGAAATATATCCTGTCCATTCCCATTATAAATCCTAAAACCGCTCCGTTTTCCGACATCGCCGTCAGGGTGAAGGAGGAACATGATGGTGAAGCAGGACATTTAGGACCCTGCTTCGGTGAAACATTATCCTGGTAGTACTTCAGCATCTTTCGGAAGAGAGGATCGGAACGATGTCTTTTTGCCTGATCCTGGACCTTCGTGAAACCGACGGCACTTACTTTCTCCCATGTTTCCCACGACTGTGAATGCAACGATGGGGAAACACAGGTCAGCGCAAGGGAGAAAATAATAATAAGTCTCTTATCAGTTTTTGAGCAGCTTATTGTATTCATCGGAAGTGAGGCCGTAGTTCTTCATGAAAAATCCTTCAGGGTACGACTTCCAGGTTTCATCACCATATTCATACTTGAATTCAAAAGTAATAGGAATTGAGAGCCCGATTTCCATCAGAAGGGCGTTAGCGATCTGCGTTCCGGCCCAGCTTCCGGCATTGGCCAGGAACTCTTTTCTGAGATCTTCGCTGTCGGGCATGGGAGCATAGAATGTCATAGCTGCCGAATAATCCTGCATGGCTTTGTCTTTATCGGCCAAAGG
>PMIG01000141.1 GCA_003157055.1 Bacteroidales bacterium
AACAATATAGGTCATTTGGTCATTAAAAACTGGGGTCTTCCGGCATTCTTTGCCGACTATTGCTCTCATCGAAATAAGGGTATCCGTTCCTCTAATCAGATCCAGCTCAAAATTGGCAATATTTACAATAATATATTTCTCAGTCAACTGTAATGGAAGCCACCTGAACCTTTCCATATTGACTTTCAATTTGTTAATAAGCATGCCAGGCACGCTGTTCAAAACTTCCAGAGTTGTTTTTCCAAATACACCATCGGGATTTAAACCCCAGTCATTCTGAAACATTTTGAGCTGTTTACCAAATTCCACATCAGATATCATAGAAATACTGTCTGATAACTTATATCTGAGCATAATAAGCCTTTGCCTGATTATCGGAATCAAAGGATTTGATTCTCCCGGCTTAATTGCCAGATCACATTGTATTGCCNNACCGGCTTAATTGCGAGATCACATTGTATTACCGGCCATGAATGTTCATCCAGCCCAAGAAAAAATGCAAGCTCATTTTTCATCATCCAGTAAGAACAATACCGGGGAGCAAGCATGTTAAGCTCGTTTGCCACGTTATTCTCTGCCAAAGCTTTCTCAAGTTTAAGATCGAGTCTCAGATCAGGTTCCTTGCGCTGCATTTTCCAGCTGGCTCCCTCCTTTTCAGGATCGACTTTGCCATAATAAAGATGCGAGCCCAGCAACATAAAAGCATCAGTAAGAAGGACATCCAGCTTTATCTTATCTTCCTTATCTGGCAGTGAATCCGGTTGCATTTTCCCAAGGTACTTTTCAATTAAGCCCAAATGATAATCATTTGGCTGCAAACCCTGCTGGTCTATGTGACGGATATAATTCAGCAGAGCATACCCATTATTGCTTAAAACATTTTGGTCGAACCAGGCAGGAGCATAGAACCTGTTTATATAAAATAAAGGCAGTATATTGCCCGAAAGAAGATATTCATTGTCAATCTCGTAACATGAGCGAAACGACTTATTATCAATAAATTGCTTTATGGATCCGGAAGGTCCTCCAGTGCCTGATGCAAATGTTGCGAACAGTATGAATGCCGTAAAAGTTATTCTTTTCATTTACTATGAGTATGAAATGTTTCATACAGTATTTCAGGAATAAAAACCTCCGAAAGATAAGGATAGGATAAAGGTAAAGCGTTACACAATGATTGATGAGATTTACATCATTCGCACATTATTAAAAATGTGTTTTATAATACTTGCACTTTCTTTTCTGCAAGCTCGCGGGCCTGACCTACCCAGTTGTCGTGCTCGATACGACCGGGAATAATTTCCAGGACTTCAGTAATGGTTTCAATATCTTTGGGAGTCAGCTTACTTATCTGATCAAAAGTATATATGCCAAGCAGGTTCAGACGTTCCTCAACCCATAGTCCGAGGCCATCAATCAAGGTTAGATTATTTGCCTCATGTTTGTGCGCATACCCCAACCCGTCAAAGTAGATTCTTCCTTGTCTGTCCCTTATGCGTTTAAGCAGGTCCGACTTATTGCCAGCGATCCGGACAAGTTCCTTGGCCTGAAGTATCCATTCATCCCTTTCAATCCTTCCGGGGAAATATTCAATTGCCTCAGTGACAGCAATAACATCTTCTCTGGTAAAATTACTGATCTGCCTGAATGTATAAATATCCAGTATGTTGAGCTTTTCCTTTATCCAGCCACCAATACCACTGATGATAGTCAGGTCGTCAGCTTCTTCTTTTTTAGCTGTCCCTATTCTGTTGTAGTAAATGCTGGCCTTCCTTTCGCTGATTCGTTTAAACAACTCATCCCTAATATCTTTATCATGGACAAGTTCCCTGGCTTGCGCGACCCATTCGTCCCTTTCAATTCTTCCTGAGAAGTAAATAATCGCATCATTAATAGTATTAATATCCTGAGTAGTGAATTTACTAATCTGACTGAAAGTAAAAATATCAAGGGCATGAAGTCTCTCCTCGATAAAGGGACCTATCCCGCTGATCATTTTCAAGTCATCTTTTTCTGCTTCCGTTGCAGTGCCAAAGCTTTTATAATCAAGCAGATGCTTGTTTTGTGCAATATGGATCAATGCTTCATCTTTCTCGTACAGCAGTTGTTCTGTTCTTTTGTTTTTTAATGTTATATCGTCTGTTTCCTTAACAGCCTCTGCCTGAAGCGCCTTAAGAGCTTTTACCTCCAGAGTAAGATGTTTTATCTCTGCATCTTTAATGTCAAGGCTCTCTTTCAGATTAAATATCTCAGCATCAAGATTCACAATTCGATTATTCAATTCGTGTTTATCNNAGTATTTCAATGGCTGCTCCGCTTTTTGTTTGTACCAATAGGATTAATATAGTATTCATGATTTTAATTTTTAATTGTTATTACTGCCCTCCTGTTGCTTGCTCTGCCTGCTGATGAATTATTATCCCCTATGGGCTCCTTCTCGCCCCTTGATTCTATTATAACTTTATCTGCCTGCATGCCCTTACTTTTAAAATAATTCTGCAAGCTTTGAGCCCGGCGATAACCCAGTGCCTGGTTATATTCATCGGATCCAACTGCATCGGTATAGCCTGTGATATTGATCCTGGCCTGAGAGTTCTGATCCAAATATTTATTTGATACATCAAAATACTTTTCTGTTATTGAATCAGAGTCAAACCCGGATTTGTCAAATGCAAAGTATATTGAAAGTTCTCCGGGGGACACTGCCGGTTCAGGAGCTAAAGGTTTACCTGAGGTGTTACCGGCAATGATATCTTTATTGTCAGTCACTTGTGTTTGCATGGTCATCGGTTCGTCGCATAAACCTTTTATCTTACAGACATACAGATGAGTAGATAATGCGGACCAGCCAAAAAAAGCAAGAAATCCAATTATCAGAATTTTCATTGGTTATGATTATTATGTTATAAATAAATTCCTTTACCTGATAGAATAAAAATCTTTCAGATTAAAACCATTCTCGTTGTCATTAGTGATTTTGCGGGAATTATAGTAATACATGTTACCATCAATATCAAAAATCATCTCAAAGCATTTTCCCGCACCTGAATTCTTTGTTGGACCAACATGAAAATGAAACAGGGCATTTGTCGGCTGTGATGCCAACTCTTCCTTAATCTCCGATGAATTAAGCAGTTTAACATAGAATGGATATACCGCTTTAATTTTCTCAGGTGAGTCAGCATCTGGGGCCATCATGTCTTTATTAAACAGCAAAACCTTATCTTTAAAACCCGTTGAGCCATTGTAGTATTTCAATCCTTTCAGTGAAATTAAAAAACGATAGTTTTCAAGATTTTTCACATGTTTCTGCATGAATTTAACAATTGCGGGTACAACATAGTCGTAATCATTATTAAAGTCGCCGGAATATGACAGCGGTATGCTGCATAATTCGGGCATTTTGGCAATATCATTTGCTGCATTTCCCAGAACAAGGCTTAAGTAATTATAGCTTACTCCNNGCATCCTTAATTAATATATTATAAGATATGTTAGCATTCTCAAGCACAACACATGTTTTTGAATTAATAAACATCCCTATTTGTTGTTTTGATGCCAGTTTTGGATTTGCCATTGACCCCAGGCTAAAGATTCCCAGGATTAAAATGAAGATAATTTTTTTCAAAATCGTACCAGCCTGTAATTCTGTTGAAGGACTGCCTAAAATCGATTTTCTCATTGTAATATTGAGTTAATTTGATAAAACAAAGATTAGATTCTGACTACCGGAGATGTCATTCAACTCTGGCAAAAAGTTACATCATTCATACATCAGGTTTATTCAATTGATACCAACCTCAGTTTAAAAAGTGCATCATTAAAGAATAACTCACCTGATGTCTGAATAATGAATAATCAGTACAATTACCGACTATGATTTTTCGTCTGGCGGCCTGTCGACTGCCAACGACCTTTGGACCATGTTTTTCCGCGTGGAGTTGTCTGCCAGTAACCTGATACATACGTCTTCCCTTGCCTTGGCTGATCCCAAAAACCAGCCCTTTGAACATACATGTGACTTTGGCTATTCCAGCCCCAATCGCCATCTATCCAGATATGGGTACTGCTTGGCTGTGGTGGTCTTGCATATACCGTATATGCAGGTTCTGTAGCAACATAACCGCTCATACAGGAATTGAGGAATAATCCTATTCCTGCCAGGCTGACTAAAATAATGAACTTTTTCAGGTACTTTCCGAAACTTGTATCAATACTGGTTTCAGTTGCGTTCATTGCCGGTTCACATTTGATTGCCTCCTGAACGACTTTTTGTAAGCTTCTGTTCACCCTCATTTTTATATTATTAGTTGTGAAAAAATCTTCACAGCACAAATGTGAACCTATTTATTCCGGAAACCATTACATGACTTTGTGAATAAGTTACATCATTCACATGTTTTATGTTATAATTAATGGCAGATCTCTTAGGATTTTTTCAAAAGAGAAATAGATTGATAAGATGCAGGATTAAAATTTCAGTATTCCCCGAGCTTTTCCTGTCATATATACTTGCGTTACATAGCTGCGATAATGTACATCAACTCAATTTTTGTCTTCCCAAGTTTATATCCAAGAATCTCTATCATCTCATTTTCCTTGCCTTCGCTAAAGGCCAGATCTTTTTCAGTAATAATTGGATATTTCTGTTTGAGTTTTTCTTTTGTCTTATTCCAGTATCCTGTTGAATTGTTATTCATAATGCCTGATTTTACAATAAGTGGGGTTTTTGCTAGTATAAAACTATTAGTAATCCCCAAAAAAAAAGTTACAAAATTCTTATAAATATTTATATAATTCACACATTTTCAAGCATCATATATTCTTTTAGGTGTTTTAAAAAGAATTAGTTCAATGAACTGTGGTAAAATAAAAACAGAGGCCCTTAAAGAGACCTCTGTTTTTTAAAAGGCAAGTATTGTTTAGAAAATTTACTTAGCAGGAATAATATCAATTATAACGGTCCTGTTATAAAAGCGTTCCTCCGGAAATTTGTTTCCAAATGGTGCTAAATCCAGATCCTCGCCGAATCCGTATACTTCAAATTTAACATCGGTCCTTCCGGCTTTCGTTAAGGCATTTTCAAGAATACCTCTGACCTCGTTAGCCCTGTCCAATGACAATTCCAGATTATGGGCTTCATCTCCGATAATATCGGTATGTCCATGAATTATAACTGTTCCGCCAACGGGAATCTTTGGTGTTACGATTTCAGTAAGGTATTTTTCGTACAAAGAAATAGCCTTCGAATCATTGAATTCAAAAATTACGCTATACCGCATCCCTTCTTCTCTCTGTGAAGGGGTCCAGAGGACCATATGCATATAAGCTTCCTTATTTACTGTCTTGCCACTCTTTGTCTGACCTATCATCGTCACCTTGAAATTCCCTTCTGGACGGACATTCAGAATAGATTTTCCGGGTATACTTACCTTGTCCTGTGTATAAGGTCCGAAATTCTGGACTGTACCTTTTTCATCCATAATTTCCAGCTTCCATGATGAGAATGCTTCAGTAGCATTCTTGACATTGAAAGTTACATAGCTGTCAAGAGGTGCTTCCTGCACGGCTAAAAGTTCAACCGGTTTAAGCGGGACATCAGTACCACTATGGAACTCCATCAATAAGGCTGGCGATTCGCTCCAGATAGACACTCTGCGGTCTCCCTCACGAAGGAGGTCAAGTTCTTTTGTGCCACCCGGCTGTTCAGACGCGATCCTGGGTTTAATCCTGCCTTCTGTATTAATCCTCGAAGCATCAATTCCGAATACAGTTGTAAGGTATCTTTTAACTGATTCAGCCATTGCCAATCCGTCTTCTATACCTTGCATTGATGCTCCGGTCAACCTGACAATTGCCGATGGATTTTTCGCCATACGGTCACCAAGGATGTTCAGGACATTATAATATACAGTCATTTGCCGGTCTGAACGTCCTGAAAGTTTTTTAGGCTTAAACACTTCCAGCTGGTCTTCTTTGAAGTCTTTTACCTGATCTTTCGTGAGCAATACATAACGATCCGGTATCTCAGTCGATCCTAAATCGAAGAATACATAGTTACGAAGCGGGAATGTTTCCCTTACCCTGCGTTCGACCGGAATATTTAAAGGAGAATTTATAGAAAACTCCACTTCAGGTTCTGATACAGCAACGTTTGCAGGCACTTCAACAACAGCTTTTGCCGTTTCAGAAATTTTATTGCCACGGCCAAATTTAATGGCAGCGCCTATTCTTAAAGTGGTTATATTCCATGTTTCTATTGAACGTGGAGTCTGGCCAAGATAAGGTTGAAAAGATATAAATGGAGAGAGCACAGCTTGTTTTTGGTTGTTCCGTGATGAGAGTGGAATATCGTATCCTGCTCCGATTTGCAATGAGATTTGTGTTTTGTTTATATTGCTAAAATCCCCGGTCCTATCCGGTTCAGGCACCTGATCAGGATAAGCTGGATTGATCCCCTGCTTATAAGTGAATGATTTTGCCAAAATTAAAGCCATGCGCGGGCCGGCATACAAATAAAAATTAGATTTGAATGGGGCAAAGCGCAAGCTCGGCTCAATAGTAAAATAGCTAAGGTCAGTGGATAAATCTGCCGGGCAGTTACAAGGAGTAATTACTTCTTTGAACTTGCCTTTGCGGCTGTCATATCCTGCCTGCAGCATAATACCAAATTTTGAATCAGAAGGCTGATACTCTAAAAGAGGTGCAAGGTAAATGCCCATACCATCGCCATTATGAAAAACAGTGGGCACTGTTAAACCTGAATTCAATTCCTGAGTGGAGCCGCGATAGAAATTTAAGTTTGCACCTACAGCTCCGCCAAACCACCATGTGGGTTTCGTGAACTGATCTGTCTGCGCCTGAAGGGTCGTCTGAATGCCCGTCAGAATCAAAGCACTTAATATAAAACTCTTAATGAGCAGGTTATTATGGGACCACGCCATGCATGATCCCTTTTTAAAATTAGTTTTAACTTTCATATCGTTTATTATTTACGGCTTATTAATAATGTTTGTACTGGTTAGTACAACTGCTCCATTTCTGGCAAGCATTCTGCCCACTGCAGTTGCATGTGAATTCATCGTTATGGAGGTCAAGGCCAATATGTTTCCTTGAAATGAGGTATAATCTCCAATAGTCGCTGAACTGCCAGTCTGCCAATAGACGTTTTTAGCCTGAGCACCTCCTCTGAGGATAACATTGCCGCCAGCTCCGCCTACAGTAGTAAAGTCAGATGCTATCTGGAAAATCCAAATGGCATTCGCATCACCTTGAGCATCAAGAGTTAGATCGCCTGACTGTATTAACAGTGTGGATGTTGATTTATAAATGCCAGGGGCAAGTGTTTTGCCACCCTGATCGCCTG
>PMIG01000076.1 GCA_003157055.1 Bacteroidales bacterium
ACAATAGCCGTTTCCTCTTCAGGAATCGACTCTGCCTGAAGGCTCAGTTCCGAAATTATTCTGCCCGCACTCTCTTTTTGAATCCTTTCTTTTGATGCATCATCGAGCCAGCTCATTTTAGCAATTATTTCATCAACAGGCCATAACAGAAGCTTTCCGAACCAGGCATATATATCTCCAAAAGCTGACTGCCCGGCTTCTAGTCCCAGCATACCCGGGATTATTGAGCCGTCGACCTGTCCGCAGATCCCTGCAACCAGTCTTTCTCCGCCCCTTTCCAAAGGAGCTACGATCATGTCACATGTTGAAGTCCCCATGACCTTGATGAGCTGGTAAGGCTGAATTTCGCCTCCTACTGCTCCAAGATGTGCATCGAAGGCACCGGCACCCACCTTAACATCGCCAGGTATTCCAAGCTTAGCTGACCATTCTGAAGAAATCGTTCCGACAGAAACATCACAGGTATAAGTTTCCCTGTAGAGGTGCTCCCTTAATCCTTTAAGGAGAGGATCGAGCATTACAAGGAATTTCTCATCGGGAAGGCCATTGAACTCTTCATGCCACATTGCCTTATGCCCGGCGGAACAGCGGCCTCTCTTTAGCTTTAGCGGGTCCGTATTTCCGGTTAGCAGAGCAGGAATCCAGTCGCAATGCTCAACCCAGGAGAACGCGTTTTCTCTTACTTTTATGCTGTTCCTCAAAACATGAAGGATCTTTGCCCAGAACCATTCGGATGAATAAATGCCTCCTTCATATTTTGTATAGTCGGTACCACCCCAGGACCTCGCCAACCCGTTTATTTCGGCAGCCTCTATTACAGAAGTGTGATCCTTCCAGAGAACGAACATGGCATCCGGATCGTTTTCAAACCCGGGTTTCATAGATAAAGGAACTCCTTCTTTATCGACAGCCACAGGCGTTGAACCGGTTGTATCGACTGTTATCCCGGATATATTTTTAATAACCTCGGCGCTCAATCCTTTTAAAGCTCCTTTCACCGATTGTTCGAGCCCTTCGATATAATCGAGGGGGTGCTGGCGAAACCTGTTAGATGAAGGATCGCAGTAGAGTCCTTTTTTCCATCTTGGATAGTCAAATACTGAAGTGCCTTCAATATTGCCGTTAGTTGTGTCAACAACCACCGACCGGACCGAATCCGTGCCATAATCGATCCCAATAACATATTTTTTTGCCATAACTGAAAATGTGGATTAATTTGATTTTTCCTGTCCATAATAAGCATCCTTGCCATGTTTCCTAAGGTAATGCTTATCGAGGAGATGCTGGTCGACAGGTTCTTTGTTCCCAAGAAGAACGGTATAAAAGGCCATCCTCGCGATCTCTTCAAGCGCTAAAGCATTATAAACAGCCTCTTCAGCATCATTCCCCCAGCAGAAAGGACCATGGCAGTTGACTAGAACAGACGGAATGGTAAGCGGATCAATATCCTGAAGAGCTTCGATAATCACTTTACCGGTATTGATCTCATAATCAATGCTGATCTCTTTTTTAGTCAGCTTCCTGGAACAGGGAACCGGTCCGTAAAAATGATCGGCATGGGTTGTCCCGAATGGAGGGATCGCTTTCCCGGCCTGAGCCCATGATGTTGCATAGGTGGAATGAGTGTGAACAATTCCATTGATAGTATCATATTTCTTATAAAGCATCAGGTGCGTAAGGGTGTCTGTTGACGGCTTATTCTTTCCCTCCACGACCTTCCCTTCCGGATCGATGACGACCATATCTTCCGGTTTCATTGACTCATATCGGACTCCTGAAGGCTTTATCACTATCAGTCCCGTAGATTTGTCTCTCCCGCTTGCGTTCCCCCATGTATGGATCACAAGTCCCTGGTCGACAAGATCAAGGTTAGCCTTAAAGACACTGATTTTTAATTTATCAAGCATTTCGGACTTATAATTGAATTTCCTAATTTTTTAAAAGCTACAAGATTCAAAACAACTTTAAGTTCAGTTCACATCGAGGTTGAAATAGAATCCACCAAGTACCACTTTCTTATACCTTTCTTTTATGAACCTGAAATAGTAAGCACCCCTTTTGGAAGTCACTTTCTCCTTTTCATCAAGTTTTTCAAGAATGTTCATCGTTATGATCTTTTTTCTGAAGTTCCTTTTATCAATTGTTCTTTGATAGATTGCCTCGTAGAGGTCGAAAAGCTGTACAAGAGTGAATTTCTCAGGAAGGAGCTCAAAACCGACAGGTTTGATCTTAATCTGAACCTGAAGCTCACTCATGGCATTATCGACCATGGACTTGTGATCAAAAATCAGCTTCGGAAGTTTCTTTAACGACTGCCAGTGAGCTTCGTTTTTATCAGAGAGTTCCTTGTCGATATCCTTTATCTTGATGAGTGACCAGTAAGCAGTTGAAATAACCCTTGCCTCAGGGTCTCTCTTCACTTCGCCATAACTATGAAGCTGCTTCATATAAACATTCTTAAGCCCTGTGAGACTTGACAATACCCGTGAAGCTGCAGCATCTAGGCTCTCATCTTCATTTACAAACCCTCCGGCAAGTGACCAATTACCCTTTGCAGGTTCAAAGCTTCTCTTAATAAGCAGCAGTTTTATCTCTTTTTCAGCAATATCGTAGCCAAAGATTATGCAATCGACTGCGACATAGAACTTGCTGTGCATCGAATATAATTTCATGAGGTATTCCGCATTAAGTGATTAATTCAGAATTTCTAGCTTAATCCTCCATCGAGGCGATAAAATACTTCGTTCCATCTAAGCTCTTTTCTGAATTCAGTCAGGTCACATTTGTCGTTAATATGTACAAATTCGATACCTAGCATACCTGCAAAATCATCAAGGTATTCAGAATCAATAGCTGTGCTGAAACCTGTATGGTGAGCGCCTCCTGCAAAGATCCATGCAGCAGCGCCTGTCTTAAGGTTGGGCATTGGAGTCCATAAAACGCTTGCCACTGGTAGTTTTGGCATATCAGGACACTTCACCACCTCAAGATCGTTTACAATCATTCTGAACCTGTTACCAAGATCGATTACCGTAGCGGCTACTGCCTTACCCGGAGCTGTTTTGAATACAAGTCTCGCAGGATCGGCTTTGCCTCCAATTGACAGCTGGTGAATTTCAAGCGATGGCTTCCCGGAAGCAATTGTCGGGCATACTTCAAGCATATGTGCACCGAGGATTCTCATTCCTTTCGGATCGAAATGATAAGTATAATCTTCCATGAACGATGTTCCGCCTTTCAGACCCTGTGACATCACTTTCATTGAACGTACCAGGGCAGCAGTCTTCCAATCGCCCTCAGCTCCGAATCCATATCCTTTCTCCATCAGACGCTGTACGGCAATACCCGGAAGCTGTTTCAGTCCATGCAGATCTTCGAAAGTCGTAGTGAATGCCTTGAAATTCCCTGCTTCAAGAAATGCTTCCATTCCGAGCTCAATTCTTGCGGCCTCTTTTAGCGTCTCGGAGTTTGCAACTGCTTTGGTCATTTTATATTCAGAGCTATACTGAGTAACAAGCTTTTTAATTGCTCCGGCCGAAACATCATTGACCGCTTTAACCAGGTCTCCGATCCCGTATCCGTAAACCGAATATCCCATTTTTATCTGTGCACTTACCTTATTGCCCTCAGTTACTGCCACGTCGCGCATATTGTCTCCAAAACGTGCGAGCTTCATATTGAAGCTGTCATCCAGAGCAGCAGCGGCCCTTATCCAGACGGCTATGCGGTCGACAGCCTCGGAATCCTGGTAATGACCGACAACAACTTTCCTGTTCAGTCTGAGCCTGGTGCCTATAAATCCGAATTCGCGGTCGCCATGCGCCGACTGGTTCAGGTTCATGAAATCCATGTCGATGGTATTCCAGGGTATATCGCGGTTAAGCTGTGTATGAAAATGAAGAAATGGCTTATTAAGGGCTATCAGTCCCCTTATCCACATTTTAGCCGGAGAAAAGGTATGCATCCAGGCAATAAGCCCAATACATTTTTTCGAATTGTTTGCTTCTGAGCAAAGCTCATATACTGATTCAGGAGTCGTAAGAACCGGTTTGAATACAATTTTCTGAGAGATCACCGGTGACTTATCAAGCGAAGCTGCAATTTTTACAGAATCGGCAGCCACCTGTCTGAGTGTCTCAGGGCCATATAGATGCTGGCTTCCTGTTACAAACCATATCTCCCTGCTTTTAAGTTTTTCCATATCTTTTATATTATAAATTTAATACCTTATCTATATTGACTTTACCAGAAATATATATAGAATGCAACGCAAACAGCTACTACTACAAGTGAAGTGACAATATCGACAACACTCCAGCTATCGCGTGTTTCTTTAATCTGGTCAGGAGTTTGCGAGAAATAGGTCAATCCCTGGAGCTGCTGTTCTCCGGCTTTCGGAGTAAACATACTGATGACTACCATTAAAGCCATAGTAAAGAAGAACAGGAATATACAGAAATGAAGCCAGTTGATCCTGAGGATGGCAAAAATACCAGTATGAAGTGTAGGGTCAGTAATCAGTTTCTGAGTTATCTGATCGAAGTGGCTGCCCGGATCAAAAACCATAAGGACAAGCCTGAAAAGGCCTATTAAAGCACCGATCAATAATCCCCATTCACCTGCTTTGGGTGTGATCTTGCGGTTAAATACGCCTAAGAGGAACACAGCGGCAATTGCAGGGGCAATCAGTGACTGAACATTTTGCAGGTATTCATAAAGCACCGATCCTATACTCTTCATAATAGGGATCCATACTAAGCCTAATATTACTACCGAAACAGTCGCAATACGTCCAACCACCACCAGTTTGTGTTCACTGGCATCGGGACGGCGGTGTTTATAAAAGTCGATGGTAAACAGAGTTGCTGAAGAATTAAAGTGTGCGGCCAGGGAAGTCATAAGGGCAGCTATAAAACCAACAACTACAATACCTTTTACGCCCATCGGCAACAGAGTGCTTACAAGGCTGCCGTATGCTTCGTTATTATCAGTAAAAAGCAGAATGCCCTTGGCTCTTAATGCAGCTGCAATAATACCTGGTATTAAAAAAATGAATACAGGCAGAACTTTCAGGAAACCTGCAAGGATGGTTCCTTTCCGGGCTTGTTTCAGATCTTTTGCAGCCAGCGCTCTCTGAACGATATGCTGATCCGTACACCAGTACCANNTAATAGCAGCACCAAAAAATACGCTGAACCCGGGAAATTTATTATACCACATATCGCCTTTGGGATGAAAAAGATGCATATTGGTCATACCGTTGCTGCTTGCGTATTTTACAGTTTCGTGCCAGCCGTTGATAATATGACCGCCACCAACTTTTAGTAAGGCCAGGATCAGGATTGTAAAAGCTCCCAGGATAAGAATAGGCGCTTGTATGACAGAAATGGTCATGATGCCTTTCATGCCGCCCAGAACAGTAAATATTCCGGTAAGAAGAACAAGACCGATGGCCCCATACCAGAAATTGATACCCATTACCGACTGTAGGAAGATGCCTCCGGTAAAGGCAGTTACTGAAACTTTGGTCAGCACATAGCTTACCAGCGTTATAATTGAGAGAGTAGAACTTGTGTTCTTGTTATAGCGGTTCATCAGGAATTCAGGCATGGTAAATACCTTGCTGTGGGAATAAAACGGAACGAAAACCCAACCCAGGACGAGGATCATCCAACCCTGCATCTCCCAGTGAGCCATTGCCATTCCACTTTCTGCTCCGGCTCCGGAGAGTCCAACAAGATGTTCAGAACCAATATTTGCAGCAAAAATTGCCGCGCCCACGGCAAGCCAGGTTTCACTTCGGCCAGAAAGAAAATAATCACTTGTGTCGTCTTTTTTGTGCTTTACTACCCAAAATACAACCCCAACAAGGCACGAAAAGAACATAATCAGGATGATCCAGTCTAATGTTGCCATATCAAAAGCTTTAAAATTTAAATATGTTATTTATTCGATTTGGTTTCAGTGAAAAACCGTATGTTTTCATGCTCCAGGTATTACAGGATGCTTACCGGAAATAACTTGTTCCTTACAAATCTATAAAAATAAATTAATAAATGTAAAAAATACACTCTATAATTTTGACCCTGATTTTCAGTGGAATTATTTAATCTAATAAAACTTGTGAATTTACTTTATACCAGTGGTTTACAAAGAATCAGAGCGGAGATTCTTCCCATTCTGCAAGTGATGCCTGGATAAATTCGATGATTTTCTGGTTATCATCCTTCCCTGTTCCCATAACAGCAAAAGGCTCTCCGAATTTAAACCAGATCTGCTTTCTGATATCAATCGGACCGAGCTCCTTGATTATTTTACCGTTGGCCCAGTAATCTGTTTTCAGTGCTAACGGAACAACTTTTACCCCGGCTTTCCTGGCGAGCTTAACACCAAGGGAATTGAAATCCTCGGGTCTGAAAACAGGGCTTCGGGTACTTTGAGGGAAAATGACAATGGAAATACCCTTTGACAATAAATCCATCCCTCCGTTCATAACTGCCTCAAAATCTTTTCTCGGATCGGTGCGACCAACTACAATAGGATTTCTTGACCTCATTACATCTCCAAAAAGAGGATGGTTTACAAGAGTATCCTTAACAACGAATGTGACCTGTCTGAGAGGCGATATAATACAGGGAAGTATCATCGTCTCCAGCGTGCTCATATGGTTCCCGATAAAAAGAACGGGAGCATCTTCCCTGGCAATATTATCCATCCCTGATATATGGAATATTCCGCCGGTTTTTTCAATGAATTTTAAGATGTAAAAAGATGAATCCTCCCATGCCCTGGTATCATAGGTCCCTGACTTCGCCTGTTTTCTTGTTTTGAATACAATGGATGCATACTTCAGGGTGAAGTAGAGCCTGCTNNTTGAAATATCCTTTTTGAATCATGGACTTGATTATTTTGTCTTCCCTTTATTCACGAGTGAGTATTCCATTATAAAGATTTACCAGAGCATAAAATTAACAAAACTGCTTATTAATAATTCCATTATGCTTGGAAAATCATATTATCTTGGTATATCTATTACATAATAATTATTCCGATCTAACGGGAAACACGACTATGAAGAAGACAGTTACGATCATTCTGATAATCTTTTCCTGTATCAATGTTGCAGAGAGCCAGTTCACAGGTAACAAGTGCATTATTAAATCGGAATTCATTTACCAGCCTAGTGATGTGACTTTCCCTTCATGCCATGCTTCTACAATAATTCAGAGTGGTAAGGGATTGGTGGCTGCATGGTTCGGAGGGACAAGGGAGAAGAACCCTGATGTCTGTATTTGGGTCAGCAGGTATATTAAAGGCAGATGGACCAAGCCTTCTGAAGCCGCAGACGGAATTCAGTACGAGGGCAAGCGTTACCCCTGCTGGAACCCTGTCCTTTTCAGGTCCGGGGAAAAAATCCTTCTCTTTTATAAAGTGGGACCCAGCCCATCTGAATGGTGGGGTGAACTGAAAACTTCAGTAGACGGCGGAAAAAACTGGTCACAGGCATACCGTCTTCCTGAAGGTATCATTGGCCCGGCGAAAAACAAGCCTGTCATTCTCACTAACGGCTATCTTCTTTGTCCATCGAGTACCGAAGATCAGGGATGGAGAGTACATATGGAATTCACCTCTGATAACGGTCATACATGGGAAAGGACAGAAGCATTGAATGATACCATTACCGCAAAGGCAATTCAGCCAACAATCC
>PMIG01000346.1 GCA_003157055.1 Bacteroidales bacterium
CTTTTTGCTATCTGGTGTCCAGAATGGCCATGCAATATATTGATCGATATTATAATCAGTTTTGACCCATGTAGTCTTTCCGGTTGTAACGTCCGCCATACCCATTTTCACTTTAGGATTCGGATCTCCGGGTTTCGGATAAGGAGTCACTTCCATTAGTCCATGAATGCCATCAGCTTCATCGAGACGGTTAAGAGTGAAAACAGGGACCTGTGTCTCATCAGTTCTCAGGTAAGCAATTTTGCTTCCATCTGGTGACCACCAGAATGCTGCATAATGGCTAACTCTTTCGAGAATCTCTTCCATATAAACCCATGATGAATATCCATTGTAAATTTTATCGGAAGCGTCTGAGGTAATTCTCAATTCCTTATTATCAACAAGATCATATACATAAAGATCTTTATTCCTGGTATAAGCGATCTTTTTGCCATCTGGTGAAAACCGTGTATTTATTTCAGGAACTTTATCAAAAGTGAGTTGTTTCAATTCTTTATCACCGATTTTGAAATAATAGAGATCGTTATCTTTTACAAAAACGACACTTTTCATATCAGGACTGATTATGTCAGAAAATCCAAGATTTATCCCTTTTGGCAGAGATTCACTTAATATTTCCCTGTCAGATTTTGGAACTTTATATGGAACTCCTTTTCCTGTTTTTATATCAACATTCAATGTAACCGGCTTCTTTTCAGCATCAAGTGTCTGAAAAATATAATGAGTGTCATCGGTCCAGCCAGTCACTCTGACCTGATTTCCACCTCCACGTTGTCCAAATTGCGCCTGCACGTGGTTTTCTAATAAAGAAAAAGACAACGCCAGGCAAATTAGAACTGAAAAAAGACTCATTCTTTTCATAAATATAGAATTAGGATTATTGTTGTTAACAAAAACAAAAATAATCAATTCCATTTATCATTTACATGAGATATCGCAAAACACAAAAGATATAAGATTTACATTTTCCAACAATGAGTAAAATGTAAAGCCTATAGTCTGAACTTCGGATTATTGATAGTATCTTTCAGTGTTAAACTGAAGCTTAATAAATCAATTTCAGGTTCTCCTTATTTCGACAGAATTATTTAGAAGAAATATAAATTATTGTTATTTTATTAACAATGTTATTTATTTCACACTAAATTTTATATCTTTGTGCTTACAAAGAATTACGGGTCTATTTATATTTGATCTTATAAGAAATAAGGAAACAATAAATAAATGACTATCAAATAGATAATAATAAACTACAGAATTAATTAACAAGTAAAAAATCATGTCACAAATCAAATCGCTCGAAGATCTTAAAAAGAAACGAGAAGAGTTAAAGACAGGACTTATCGATGCCATTGATTCAAAAAATCAGGTTCAGGTTAAAGTTGCAATGGCGACTTGCGGAATTGCATCCGGCGCAAAGCCCATCATGGAGTTTTTCATGGAACAGCTTGAAAAAAGGAATATTCCGGCAGTCGTAACTCCGACAGGATGTATGGGGTACTGTTATGCCGAACCCACTGTTGAAGTTAAGCTTCCGGGTCAGGACCCTGTTGTGTACGGGTTTGTCGATCTTAAAAGAGCCGATCAGATCATCGAAAAGTATATCAAGACAGGAGAACTGGTGGATGGTATCATTCCTGTAAATTACGAAACTATTGATTCTAAAGAGTAGGAGGATATAATTATGTCAAAATACACAATGCATCTCCTGGTTTGTGGCGGTACCAGCTGCAACTTTTCCGAAAGCGATGTTGTAGTCTGTAATCTTAGGGACGAAATAGAGGCAAATGGACTCTCCGATAAAGTGCAGGTTATTACAACAGGCTGCTTTGGATTTTGTGGAAAAGGCCCAATTGTAAAAGTAATGCCCGATAACATTATCTACGTTCAGGTAAAACCTGAAGATACTCAGGCAATTATTGAAGAACATGTTATAAAAGGGAAAAAAGTAGAAAGACTCCTGTACCGCGATCCTAAAACTAACGAAATAGCAGGGGACACAAAACATATGAGTGTTTTTAAGAAACAGCTCAGAATTGTTCTCCGCAACTGTGGTGTTATAAATCCTGAGAATATTGATGAGTATATAGCAAGGGACGGATATCAGGCGCTCGGGAAAGTATTGACTGAAATGACGCCCGAGCAGGTCATCAAGGTTGTTAAGGATTCCGGACAGAGAGGGCGAGGCGGTGCAGGCTTCCCGACAGGATTAAAATGGGATATTGCAAGCAAGAACAAAGCAGATCAGAAATATGTAGTATGCAATGCTGATGAGGGCGACCCGGGAGCATTCATGGACCGTTCGGTGCTTGAAGGCGACCCACATTCTGTACTTGAAGCAATGGCAATCTGCGGCTATAGTATAGGAGCATCAGAAGGTCTTATATATGTCCGTGCCGAATATCCCATGGCTATACGCAGATTAAAAATTGCCATAAACCAGGCCCATGAATATGGCCTCCTGGGCAAGGATATTTTCGGAGCAGGCTTCAACTTTGATATTACACTACGCTATGGTGCCGGAGCATTCGTCTGCGGAGAAGAGACAGCTCTTATCCATTCGATGGAAGGACTTCGTGGCGAACCTACGATCAAACCTCCATTCCCGGCACAGTCAGGGTATCTTGGTAAACCTACCAATGTCAATAATGTGGAAACGTTTGCTGCAATACCTGTGATAATCCTTAAAGGAGCAGAATGGTTCAGCAAAATAGGGACTGAGAAATCAAAGGGAACAAAAGTTTTCGCACTTGCCGGTAAAATAAATAATGTTGGCCTTATCGAAGTTCCCATGGGAATAACCTTAAGGGAAATAATATTTCAGATAGGAGGAGGAATCAGAAACGGAAAGAAATTTAAAGCTGTGCAGACTGGAGGTCCATCTGGAGGCTGTCTGACAGAAAAACACCTTGATATGCCAATTGATTTTGATAACCTGATCGCAGCAGGTTCGATGATGGGATCAGGAGGCATGATTGTGATGGATGAAGATAATTGTATGGTTTCTGTCGCAAAATTCTTCCTCGATTTTACGGTGGATGAATCTTGCGGGAAGTGTGCTCCATGCCGGATAGGCAATAAGCGCCTTCACGAACTTCTGTCCAGGATATGCGACGGAAAAGGAATTCCGGAAGACCTTGACAGACTCAGGAATATGAGTCAGGTCATTAAGGACACAGCACTTTGCGGCCTTGGACAATCTTCACCTAACCCTGTGCTCTCAACACTCGATAACTTCATGAACGAGTATGAAGCACATGTGAAAGACAAGAAATGTCCGGCAGGTGAGTGTAAAAACCTTATGGAATATGTTATTAATCCGGAAAACTGCGTAGGATGTACTGCATGCGCAAGGGTTTGCCCCGTAAACGCAATATCGGGACAGAGAAAAGAAGTTCATCATATTGATCAGACCATNNATAAAGCTTACTATAGATAATAAAGAAGTTGAAGTGCCCAAGGGCACGACAATAAATAAGGCTGCAAAAATGCTGGGAATTGATATCCCGACATTATGCTACATGGAATTGAAGGATATGAACATCGAGAATAAACCCGGCGGTTGCCGTCTCTGTGTCGTTGAAGTGCAGAAACGACGCAATCTTGCTCCCTCCTGCTCTACAAATTGTGAAGAGGGAATGGTTGTATTGACTCACACTCCCAGAGTACTGAATGCCCGCCGCACAGTAATGGAATTTATATTGTCAGACCATCCGAAAGATTGTCTTGTCTGTGCCAAGTCGGGCAATTGTGAGCTTCAAAGCATGGCTCACAGGTTGGGGATAAGAGATATTCCGGGACAAGAATATGCCGCCGTGTCAACATATCGTAAGGATTTTTCACCTTCAATAATAAGGGATCTGGATAAGTGCATTATGTGTCGCCGGTGCGAGACAATGTGCAACACCGTTCAGACTGTTGGCGCATTATCCGCTATCAACCGTGGATTTATGGCTGTTGTGGCTCCTGCATTCGAACAGAACCTTGAATTTTCAACCTGCACTTATTGCGGTCAATGTGTTGCTGTTTGTCCCACAGGTGCTCTTACTGAAGTTAATCATGTTCCAAATGTACTTAGGGCACTTGCTGATCCGACAAAGACTGTTATTGTTCAAACTGCTCCGGCAGTCCGTGCAGCACTCGGTGAAATGTTCGGCATGAAACCGGGAACCCTCGTAACCGGCAAAATGGTAACCGCTCTCAGATCACTTGGATTCGATTATATATTTGATACCGACTTTGCTGCCGACCTGACAATTATGGAAGAAGGCACGGAGTTGCTCGATCGTTTGAACAGGTTTCTTAAAGGAGATAAAACGGCAAGATTACCAATTCTCACCTCCTGCTGCCCAGGCTGGGTAAACTTCTTTGAAGAGTATTTCCCTGATCTTAAAGATGTTCCTTCAACGGCTAAATCTCCACAGCAGATGTTCGGTGCTATTGCAAAAACATATTTTGCCGATAAGATAAAGGTAGACAGAAAAGACCTGGTGGTTGTTTCTATCATGCCATGTCTTGCCAAGAAATATGAGTGCCAGAGGGAAGAGTTTGCAACAGATGGGAACAGGGATGTTGACTTTTCAATATCTACCAGAGAACTTGGTGAATTCATCAAGCAGGAAAATATCGACCTGAATAATCTTGAAGAAGGAGATTTTGATGCTCCTTTGGGAGAATCGACCGGTGCAGGTGTGATCTTTGGTGCAACCGGTGGAGTAATTGAAGCAGCTGTTCGTACAGCTTATGAACTCCAGACAGGCAAGAAACTGGAGAGGGTTGATTTTACAGAACTAAGAGGTCTTGAAGGTGTTCGTGAAGCAACTATTGATTTTAATGGTTTACCAATAAGAATTGGTATAGCTAACGGACTAGGTAATGCCAGAAAGCTTCTTAATGATGTAAGATCAGGCAAATCGCAATTCCATGCAATCGAAGTAATGGCTTGTCCCGGTGGTTGTATCGGTGGTGGCGGACAGCCTCTGCACCACGGAAACTCCGAAATAATAAAGGCAAGAGCGGCAGCAATTTATGCAGAAGACAGGAGTAAACCGATCAGAAAGTCGCATGAAAATCCCTTTATAATCAAGCTTTATAATGAGTTTCTTGGCAAGCCCAACAGTGAAAAAGCTCATCATTTGCTTCATACAAAGTATTTCGATAAAAAGAAAAAAATAATTGTAAAACAATCATAATTTACCGGTTGGTCAATAATAAAATTCAAGGCTATGTCGACTATTAAAATAGAATTGAGAAACGAAGATGTTGCAAAGATTAAAGATATTTGCAAATCTTTTAATAATGATCCCCAGGAACTCATTAATGTATTGCATAGTTGCCAGGAACATTTTGGATATCTTCCTGCAGAAGTACAGGAGGTTATATCAGCTGATCTGGGAGTTCCTGTGGCAAAAGTTTATGGAGTAGTTACGTTTTATTCTTTCTTTACAATGACTCCAAAGGGAAAGCACCCGATAAGCATCTGCCTGGGAACTGCATGTTATGTTCGTGGTGCTGAGAAAGTTCTTGAGGAATTCAAAAAAGAGCTTGGATTAAATGTCGGTCAGGTTACAAAGGACAATAAGTTTTCTTTGTCAACCCTAAGATGTGTCGGGGCTTGCGGGCTTGCACCAGTGGTTCTGGTAGGCGAAAAGACTTATGGTCGCGTTGCTCCGGATGATGTCCGAAATATAATTAAAGAATACGAATAGAGTTTTTTAAAACTGGTTCTAAGATTCAGGAAGACCGGGGCTTTTGAGTTCCGGTCTTTCTTTTGCCTTCCCTCCTCTTTCCATTGCTGGTCGCCGGATGCCGGTGACCGGTGACCGGTAACCGGTTACCGGTCTTATACCAGAAAAAGTACTCTTTCTGACGTCGCTTTTCATCCGGTTTTCTTGCCACAAATACCTTCTTACCTGTATAAGGATCGAAGCCTGTATAATACATAAGTGTTGATAAAGTCATTGGGGTCGGAGTAAAATCCTGAACCTGCTCAGGCTTTATTCCCATGCTTTTCACCTCATTTGCAAGCTCCTGCATTTCCTTGTCGGTACAACCCGGATGGGATGATATAAAATATGGAATAATCTCATAATTTAATCCTTCGCGCCTTGTAATTTTATCGAACCTTGTTTTTAGCTTTCGGAAAAACTCAAAAGGCGGCTTCCTCATAAGGTTAAGCACTAATTGACTGGTATGCTCAGGTGCAACCTTGAGCCTTCCTGAAACATGACCCTTAATAAGCTCATCGAGGTATTCGCTTTCAGCCCTGCCGGCATTTTTGTTCCACTCCGGGAAAAGCAGGTCGTACCTGACTCCACTGCCTATAAATGCTTTTTTTATACCCATAAGGCTGTTAACCTTTTTGTAAAGGTTTGTCAGTTCCTGATGGCTTGTTTCAAGATTCGGGCATACTCCGGGCCAGATGCAGGATGGTCTTGAGCACTTACGACACGTTTCCATATTCTTCCCCTTCATCCTGAACATATTAGCTGATGGGCCTCCAAGGTCAGACAGGTAACCTTTAAAGTCTGGCAGACTTACTATTTTCTCTATCTCGTTCAATATAGATCTTTCAGACCGGCTTACAATCTGTTTTCCCTGGTGCGCTGCGATAGCGCAAAAGCTGCATCCTCCAAAGCACCCCCGGTGAATGTTAACAGAGAACTTTATCATCTCATAAGCAGGGATAGGTCCCTTTTTGTAATACCTGGGGTGAGGCATGTACATATATGGAAGATCATATGTCCTGTCTGCCTCTTGTTCATCCATCGGTGGAAATGGCGGGTTAATGATTACAAGAGAGTTCCCGAAAGGTTCGATAAGCCTGGCAGCTTCGATCTTGTTTGATTCCTTTTCAAAAACAACAAAATTGACTGTAAAGAGCTTCTTGTCGGCAAGACATTTTTCATACGGGTTCAGAATCTGGTCCTTCCATGATTTCTGAAGAGGTAATGGGTTATCCTTGCTTATGGCTATAGCAGTCTGGGGTACAGTTTTAAGAGAAGAAAAAGGGACACCTTTAGCAAGAAGGCGCATAACTTCCCTTATAGGCTGCTCCCCCATTCCGTAAATCAGCATATCGGCACCGCTGCTGATGAGCATGGATGGCTCAAGGGTATCTTTCCAGTAATCGTAATGAGTAAGCCGACGCATCGATGCTTCTATTCCGCCTATTACTACCGGAACATCTGGGAACAACTGCTTAAGTATCTTAGTGTAAACAATAGTCGGGTAATCGGGACGGAATCCTGCCACTCCCCCCGGTGTATATGCATCATCGGAACGAATCCGCCGGGCAGCAGTGTAATGATTCACCATCGAATCCATATTACCGGCTGTGACTCCAAAGAAATATTTTGGTTTGCCGAGTTTCCTGAAATCTCTCAGATCGTCTCTCCAGTTTGGCTGCGGAACAATTGCCACACGGAATCCTTCGTTCTCAATCACCCTTCCTATTACTGCAGGACCGAATGAGGGATGATCGACATAGGCATCGCCACTGAAAATAATTACATCAGGCTGATCCCATCCAAGCTCCTCTACCTCTTTTTTTGAAGCAGGAAGAAAACCTCCCCTGATGTCAGACTCCGTATTCATTTCATAAAAATACTGAAAATTACTATCTTGCTGTAAAGTAACTTTGATCAATATGACATTCCGTCAAGAATCGGCAAAATACTCTTCAGGCTCTCATATCAGGCTGGTAATAAAATTATCACTTACATTGCTCTGTTTGTTATGTGCTGGTTTAAGTGTAACCGCCCAGAATTCACAAAAGAGGCCGAAGGTGGGTCTTGTTCTGAGCGGAGGCGGTTCACACGGAATGGCACATATCGGAGTCCTTAAAGTAATGGAGGAGGCTGGTTTAAGGCCAGATATTATAACCGGGACAAGCATGGGCAGCATAATCGGAGGCTTTTATGCTATGGGCTATAGTATTGACAGTCTCGAGAAAATTCTTAAAGCGATGAATTGGGATTTGTTACTTTCAAACAAAATTCCGCAGAATAAGATAAAATTTTCTGAAAAGAGACATTTCGATAACAGTGTAATGTCTCTTCCGGTTATATTCAAAAAAGTCAGGCTCCCCTCAGGATTGATTTCGGGGCAGCAAATTGAGAATTCTCTCAGTTTTTATGCCTGGCCGGCAGCAAATATCAATAACTTCTCATTACTCCCCATCCCTTTTATGTGTGTGGGTGTCGATTTAGTGAAATTCAAGCAGGTTGATCTTGGGACAGGTTATCTACCTGATGCATTACGCGCCAGTTCATCAATACCGACAGTATTTTCACCTCTTAAAATAGATTCTGCTTTGCTAACAGACGGTGGTGTAATAAACAACTTCCCTGCTCTTGAAGCAAAAAATATGGGGGCCGATCTGCTTATTGGTTCATACGTCGCATTTCGCCCTTATGATGAGAATCATCTTCAGAGTGTTTCCAATATTATTGAACAAATAGGATTTTCCAGGAGTATCGATGATTTTAACGAACAGAAAAAACTGATCAAAATACTTGTTTCACCTGTTGTCAGAAACATTTCAATACTTAATTTTACTCCCGTTGATTCTATCGTTGAAATAGGATATAAAGCTGCCCTCCCATATAAGGAATATTTCAAAAGGCTTGCCGATTCTCTTGACAGATATGGAAAGCAGGAACCACTGCCATATATCCTGGACAAGAAATATTATTCATTTGACAGGATTGAAATAAAGGGGAATAAAATTATTCCAGACAAGCAAATACTTGGAGTACTTGATATCCGGGCCGGTGAAAAAGTCGACAAACATAAGCTGTATGATAATATAGAATTATTGTATGGCATGAACAGTTTCGAAAAAGTTAAATACAAAATTGAACCGCGCGGTGATTCACTTATTCTTATAATTGAATGTTTTGAGAAACCAAAAACAATGTTTTATGGATCCGTTCATTATGATAATGCATTGGGTTCAGGAATTCTGATGTCGGTTTCTGTAAAAAACCTTCTCACGTCAGGATCTGAGTTCAGTATGGATTCTTTCCTTGGACAATACTACCGAGTTAAAATGTTGTTTTCTCAATCTATGGGAGGGTATCAGAAATTTGGAATATCAGCACTCTTCAATGCTGATGATACACCTATACCCATATTGACCATCAAGGGGGAAACCGGAGAATGGGAAAGTCTTAATCTATCTTCAGGATTCAGCTTTGATCGCTTATTCGGGCTTAACCAGATGCTAAGTCTTTCATTTGATGTCGAAAACCGTTACCTGATGCCAAGGTACGTATCGGGAATAGATCTCAGATATTTGTCATATAATTATTTAACATCAACATTAAATTACCGGGTAAATTCACTTGATAACAGGCATTTCCCCGATAAAGGGACATTGCTGAATATTTCAGCAGGAATATCTGATCTTTTTTCAGGAAGCATTAAAATTGGCAAGGACAGGACAGAAATAGATAAAGATTCACCGGGAGAATTCCGGATTGGAAGATTTTATACTTTAGAAGGAAACTGGAAGAAATATTTTCCTTCAGGCAAACGGTTGACACTATCTTTGAGCGCAGATATTCTGTATGTTAACAGGTGCGACTCGGTTCCGTCTCAAAACAACTTCTTCATGCTTGGCGGGATGACTTCAGTAAATGACAGGTCCATTGCAATGTACGGGTTTCGTACAAATGAAATAGCTGTTAAACAGTTGGCCGGAATGGGAATGGAACTGGACTGGAAATTATTAAAAGATTTTCACCTGACTGTTGGAGCAAATCTTGCGGAAGCAATGGAAGCTGACAGGACTTCGGGCTATTCACTGCTTGCCGGATATGGAGCAGGTCTCGGTTATATGTCGATATTGGGTCCTGTCAAAGTCGGAGTGATGCATGGATTGTACGGGCAGGAAAAATACTTCAGTAAGATCAAGGGTTACTTCAGTATCGGATTCCAGTTCTAAGGGATCATTTCCGGTATAGCACCATTAATAGATACCTTTCTGAAATCAGGAGTACAAGTTTGTCACATTTTTTCTCACGGCCTGATTGTTGCAGGTACAAAAATGGTATTATTCAATAAATTTTTTTACCATTTGTATTATTAGACTTTTCAAATGACAGATATTAATAAAACCATTCAGCAGCATAAACAGCTTTGTAACCTGGTTTCTGAGAGGAAAATCAAGCAAAGCCTTGATATCCTGTCTGATATGATGATAAGCGCCTCATCCGGCGACTTTCATGATGAGTATGATGACCTGGTGATGACCTATAGGAATATGCTCACTTATACCATTGAAGGTATAAATGATCCTGAAAGAAGCAAGGTTTATCTTAAACTGATCCAGTCAATTCTGGAACTCTCTGATAAAGTAAGACAGGACATATTGTCACATTATTCAGGCTGGAATACTTACTGGGTTAAGCAGCAGGCTGAAAAAGAGATGAATCTGAGTGGTAAAACAATTGTGGAAACAGTTGATGACCTGATGTTTAAATCGGAGCTTGATGAGTGGCTGAAATT
>PMIG01000130.1 GCA_003157055.1 Bacteroidales bacterium
TGATGAGTGGCTCCGTCTGATCCCACAAGTCCTCCACGGTCAATACAAAAGACAACATGCAGCTTCTGGATAGCCACATCATGAATTACCTGGTCGTAGGCTCTTTGTATAAAAGATGAATAAATATTGCAAAAAGGTATCTTTCCCATTACGGCCAACCCGGCAGAGAAAGTAACTGCATGCTGCTCTGCGATGCCCACGTCGAATACCCTGTCAGGCATCTCCTTCATCATTATACACATCGAGCAGCCTGTTGGCATTGCAGGAGTTATTCCGACAATCTTTTCATTATTCCGTGCAAGCTCCAGGAGCGTATTCCCGAAAATCTCGTGGAAAGGAGGAGCATCTCCATCGGAAGTATTTATCAGCTCCCCTGTTTTTTTGTCGAATTTTCCAGGAGAATGAAAAGTGATCTGGTTTTCTTCTGCCTGCTTGAATCCCTTGCCCTTAACTGTAAGGCAGTGAAGCAGCTTCGGCCCGGGAATTCTTTTCAGATCTTCGAGCACATCAACCATGTGAAGCACGTCGTGGCCGTCGATCGGGCCGAAATACCTGAAGTTCATCCCTTCGAAGAGGTTGCTTTTGTCAAGAATTGTGCTCTTAAATCCTGCCTGAAGCTGAGCCGCGAGAGTCCTGGCATCGGGTCCGAGCTTGCCTACTTTTCCCAGCATGTTCCATACCTTATCCTTGAATCTGTTGTAGGTCTTGCTGGTAGTGATGTCGAGGAGATACTCCTTGAGAGCCCCGACATTCGGATCAATCGCCATCTGGTTGTCGTTGAGGATGACAATAAGGTCGGACTTTGAAATTCCCGCATTGTTCAGTCCTTCGAAAGCTTCGCCGGCCGTCATGGCTCCATCGCCGATAACAGCGACGATCTGTCTTTTTTCACCCTTGCTCTTTGCTGCAACTGCCATCCCGAGTGCTGCGGAAATGGAAGTAGAGGAGTGGCCTGTTCCGAAGGCGTCATACTCACTCTCCGACATCTTCGGAAATCCGCTGATGCCCTTGTATTTTCTGTTTGTAGAGAATTTATCGCGCCTGCCTGTCAGTATCTTGTGGCCGTAAGCCTGGTGGCCGACATCCCAGATTATCTTATCGTAAGGAGTATTAAAAACATAATGAAGGGCAACCGTAAGCTCAACAACACCAAGGCTTGCCCCCAGATGACCGGGGTTGTTGCTGACAGCATCGATAATATACTTTCGAAGCTCGTCGCTGATTCTTACAAGATCGGCAGGAGGGAGCTTCCGGAGATCCTCGGGAGACGAAATATTAAACAGCAGATTCTCCTCAGTATTCATCGGTTAAAAAATAACCTGCAAATATAACAATTATTATTCCCTCGTGTTTGCTGAAGCTTCAGACGGATTTTCTTATTTTTGCTTTGTCAGACATTGGTGACAGCAATATTTTTAAGGGTCAATTATTATTTAAATACTTTATAGGCATGAATAAAATTGTAATGTATTTTCTTGCAGCGCTGCTTGCATTTTCTGCTGTTTCGTGTGTTTCAGGGAAGAAATTCAAGACTCTGCAGGATACGAGCAAGCAGTTCATGAATGAAAGAGATGATTTCAAGACTCAGAATATAGGGCTTGAAATGTCAAATAAGGAACTTACGGCTAAGCTTGCGTCTCTTCAGAAAAAGGCTGAGACGGTAAGTGATGAGATCCTGAAAGCTCAGAGCGAGCGAGATAAAGCAATAGATGACTTCAATAAGATATCAATAAGGTACAATGATCTCCAGAATGCACACGAAGACCTGATAAAAGGTAATGTGAAGGATACCCAGAAGCTTCTTTCCGAACTTCAGACTGCACAGGAGAACCTTCAGAAAAAGGAGGACCTGCTGAAACAGCTCGAACAGAACCTTGATGCCAAAAAGGCATCTCTTGATGAACTTTCATATCAACTCGAAAAGAAGAATGCAAGACTTATTGAACTTGAAAAAATACTCGATGACCAGAAGAAAATAGCATCTGACCTGAAAAACAAAGTCTCTGAAGCGCTTCTCGGTTTCGAAAATAACGGTCTGACAGTTACAATGAAGAACGGCAAGGTTTATGTTTCTCTCGAAGAAAAACTTCTTTTCAAAACAGCCAGCTGGGACATTGATGCCAACGGAAAGAATGCGCTTAAGAAACTGGCAGATGTTCTTGAAAAAAATCCCGATATCCAGATTACTATTGAGGGGCATACCGATAACGTTCCATATAATCCTGGAAGCGGACAGCTCAAGGATAACTGGGATCTGAGCGTTAAGAGGGCGACTACTGTCGTCCGGGTTCTTCTTGAAGGATCAAAAATTGACCCGAAACGTCTTACTGCAGCAGGGAGAAGTGAATTCCTGCCGATCGATTCAAGGAATGCTTCGGACGCAAGGCAGAAGAACAGGAGGACAGAAGTGGTTCTTACTCCCGACCTGAGCGCACTTTACCAGTTAATTGATAAATACTAATTCTGGTTTCCGGGAAATTCGAAGAGCTTGACTTTAACATTCTTGAGTGCCTGTACCAGGTTATCCTCCGGCTTGAGGAAATCCTGATCGCCCCAGAATTTTGCGTCATAGTCAGTGATGGTTTCCGAAAAAATCGAATGAACAGGAGCAAGCTCTTCCCTGTCGAACCTGCTTACATTCGTAGTATTCACGCCGGTAATGGCAAGCTCAAAAAATACGCTGAACTGGGTACTGAAAAGCTTCTTTTTCTGCTTTGAGGTGAAGAGCAGATCGCCTCTCACATGTGAAAGATAATACCTGCCGTTAAACTTACGGTAGCTTACAGAGTATTTTACTGTCAGAGGCCATGTGGAAAAGCCGCGCGATGAGCTTGTAATGAATGAATCCTTCATCTGCCTGATATACTTAGGGTGAAGTTCAAAATCAGCCTTTACTATAGCATAATCATCAGTATTTATATAGACGCTACCCTTGTATCTTGGCAGATCAATGCCTTCCCGTTGCTCAAAATCAATTACAAAGGCAGTCTCATCATCTGCTGAGACAATATCGGATATCCTGTACAGGTACTCCGCCATATTTTCCCTGGAAAGGAAATCGAAAAGATTCTTTATCCCGTCCAGCTCCAGGCAGGTGCTAAGGCCTGCTTTAAGCCTAATTGCAAGAGTATCGTGCGACGTTGTGTTCTCTACTTTACGGCTTTTGTAGACCTTGATCTGATCGTTCAGGAGAGAGCTTGTATAAGAACTTTTATAAATCTGGAGAACAGCTTCCGAGTATACCTGGAGTTCCTCTTTTTTCATTACACCTTCCCTGTAGAAGCCGGTGAGCATAACAGGTGTATTTCCATAGTTTTTTGGTATGGCGCTGATACTTTTGTAAATGATCTCCTGCGGAACCTGGGTTTTTATAATTATTTCGGGGATGGAAATGAACTCCCTTTTCATCCGGATTGTAAAATTATTACCCAGAGCCTGCTTTACAGGTATTTCGCGCCTGATGAAACCCAGGTAAGAGATGGAGAGGGTGTCCGCCAGGCTTTCCCCTGGTATTTTAAGTCCGAATTCACCTGTCTCATTCGTCACGGTTCCCCGGGCCCTGTTATTCAGCGAGATTGCTGCAAACGGCAACGGTTCACCTGACTCATTATCAACTATAACTCCTGATATGTAATCTGTTACTTCAGGCTGTGGTGAGTCAATTCGGGCAACTGTAGGGGGCCTTGCTTTAGAAATGATTATATATTTATCAATTACTGAGAAGTTGAGAGAATCATTCACCAGTATAGAATCAAGAATATCGGCAAGTCTTACATTGATGAAAGATAGAACCACCTTGTTTTCCTGGTCAATAAGATGACTGTCGTAAGTAAAATTATAACCCGTCCGTCTGGAAATGATGTTCAGTGCATTGCCGGTTTTCACCAATCCGGCTCTGAAGGTAAATGCAGAATCAAGAATAGTTCCCTGGCACATTGCCGGGCGGCAGTGTAGCAGGGAAATAATTATAAAAATGAAAAAACTTCTTTTAAACAAAGGGCCATTGGATGAGGCCATATTTTAAAAGTTGCGTTATTTTCTTACAAGGTGGTAAATATCGCCATCTTTTGTATATCGAAGGTTATAAATGGTACAGATTATCCTGATTATTGTTTCCTGCGATGTATTGTCAATCGTTGTTACCCATGTCTCATTCAGAATAGCAGGATCATCGGCGATTATTTCCATGTTATATACCCGTTTCAGATCCCGGAACACAATGTCAAGTGTCTGTCCGTTGTAAACCAGGCTCCTTGTCTGCCATGCCAGGTAATTAGGATTGCCGTTAAGTTTCTTTTCAGATATCTTCGAATCCATTGTTCCCACATAACCTGGTTCAAGCAAAAGGTTCTTATCTCCTGTATTATCGGAAAGCATTACCTTACCTGTCCTGACAAAAACCTCAACGGCTGAGTCCGGGTTATTTGTAATTACATTGAAAGAGGTTCCGACAACTTTGACACTTGCCTTTCCTGCATCAATTGTAAAAGGTTTGGAAGGATTGTGAGCTATATCGAAAAAAGCTTCACCTGCAAGTGCAACATTTCTGCTGTGTCTGCCGAAATTTGAATGATACGTCAGCTTGCTGTTACGGTTCAGGAATATGCTGCTTCCGTCGGGAAGGGAGACACGGTAATTAACCTGGTTATCGCCGGTTGCGACGACGATCTTTTTGCTCAGCGAATCTGATGATACAATGTAAAGGACGGCGGCACTGATGCCCACTAATATCAGTGCAACGGCAGCAACACGCATGAAGGTGCTTCTCATGAATATAAACCCTGCCGGCTCTCTGCCTTCAGCTGCTCCGGCAATGTCGATTCTTGAGCTAACTTTATTCCATGCATCATCAACATTAATATCTTTATCCTCATTCATTGTCCTCAACACTTTCCATTTCTTTTCAACTTCGTTATTGTCTTCAGCCATGAACCTGTTCATCAGTTCAGGCCGACCCTCTGTTTCGCCTGACAGGGCGGAAGCAATTTCTTCCCACTCCCTGTCCGTAAATTTGCCCGTGTTAATCATCTCCTTCATTTTTCAATTAATGCTTTTCTGAATTCCTTTAGAGCCCTTCCCATATTGGCTTCCACTGTTTTTACCGATACTGAAAGTTTTTCTGCTATTTCATTGTATTTCAACCCATCGAACCTGCTCATGCAAAAGATCAGGCTGCATCTGTCTGGTAGTCTTTCAAGAATCAGGTTTATCTTTTCCTGAAGCTCATTGTAACGTATTATATCTACAGGATCTTCAGATTTTGATGTCTGTCCTGCAACTGTCTCCTGAGCATGCTGCCCGACAATCTTTAAATGATTGATATAATGCAGGCACTTATTATGTACTGCCCTGAAAAGATAACCGTTCAATGAACTCTCGATGTTAATTTTTTCCCTGTTCTGCCATAATCTGAAAAACAGATCCTGGACTATTTCTTCTGATGAATCGTGATCCTTGATTATTGATTTTGCGTATCGGACAAGGGAAACATAGGAGGATCGGAAAAGCGATTCAAATTCTACCTTATCGCCCTGCCTGATCCTCCTTATTATTTCAGTGTCCCTGATCATTAATTATTTCTCAAGATCCTGCCTGTCGCTGAATTTCAGCTTTTTGCTCAGCCTGCGTATTGCAGCATCGATGCTCTGGTCAGGTTCAATTACATTATACTCTCCCCAGAAATCCGGATCGGCGAATGCACTTACCTTGTCAGAGAATATATCTGAGTATTTAATCCTGTCTTTTCCTGCAAATTTAACAACTTCCTGGTCAGTACGATCAGTTACTGCAATTTCCGACATCGTTGTATAATAAGTGTTGAAGAGTTTTCTTTTCCAGTTTACCTTGAATTTTACTTCAGCCCTGGAATATTCAAAATGCCACTTATTGTCCTGTACCCTGTATTTTACCATGTAGGTTACATTTTCAGGAGTTACCTGCATCCCAAGAGGTTTTTTCTTGATAAATATGGATGAGGCTGCAACTTTGTCTGCAAGATTGAATCCGAATTCGGCTTCTGATATTGCAGAGGATTCCGTATCAATGTAAAGATCTCCCATAAAGAGCGGCATTTCAACAGATGGTTTCTGCTTGAAGCTGATAACATAATGAGGCCTGCCATCTATTTCGATAACGCTCGACAGAGAATAATCGTAGTATTTCATTGCATCAATTGTAAGGATCGCTTCAGTGTTTTTGGCGAGATCAAGCTCCAGTGCGCTTAACGGCCCGCCTTCGAGCTTGAAGAGCACAGTATCCATTTTCTGAACATCAGAGCTTTTCCTTCCCTTGTAGATCCTTGCATTGTCGAAGCGAACATCATTGTCGTATGGTGCCTTGAATATCTCTACTACTGCTTCCCCAATTGAAACATAAGTCCGGTTCTTGCGTATTGTCTCCCTATAAAAGGCAGTCATAAGATTAGGAACCGTTTCATAGTTTTTACCGATTTTTGTAATAGCCTTATACACAATATCCACAGGATCGATTGGTCTTACAATGATCTCTTTTATAGGTATAGGAGCAGCATCCATCTTCACCATGTTCTTGAAGCCTTCTTCACGCATTGAACTAATGGGAACTGACTTGTTTTTATAACCCAGGAACGTGAATTCAAGGTTTTTTGAGGTAAGCGATTCCCCAAGCTTGATAGTGAATTCACCATCAATGTTGGTTACAACGGCAACGTTTGTTTCTGATACCGCTACGGTTGCAAAAACAAGCGGAGATCCGGTTTCTGCATCAACGACCTTCCCCCTGATTGTAATGAAAGATTGCTGATCGGCCTTCTTCTTCCCATTTACCCCTCCTGAAATTGCCGACTCAGATGAGTAGGCGAGCAGGAGAGCAAGAAGGATAAGCGAAAATTTCTTAAAAGTTTTCATGGCTCTTTTCATTTTGGTTAATATTTAAAATCTTTTTTATTACCCGGTAATTTTCCTTTTTCAACGCTATGACCATTGAAGAGGCTTGGTACCCTATTTCATTCATGAGAATTATTTTATTATCTTACTTCTCTTTTACCAGGCAATGAGCGGATATCTAACCAGACAACGGAATGCAATCTCAGCAGGATATTCATACGTGGCGAGTTCCCTGACAGGGAAACCTGTGGTAAACGGTATGCCGGTGGCAATAAGCGCGGAACTTACAAATAACTGCAACCTTAAATGCCCTGAATGCAGCACCGGATCAGGAGCGATGACAAGACCAAAAGGATTTATGAGCTCTTTTCTTTTTGATAAGCTTATCTCAGAGCTCGAACCATACCTTTATAATATAAATCTCTATTTCCAGGGCGAACCGATGCTTCATCCCGGGCTATTCCATTTCCTGGCGAGATGTACAGGACTGAACACTATCATTTCGACAAACGGACATTTCATTTCAGAAGAGAATGCGGAAAAGCTGGCTGTTTCAGGGCTTAGGGAGATTATAATATCGCTCGATGGCATGGATCAGCAGACATACTCATCGTACCGGGTGAATGGAGATTTTGAGAAGGTTATTAGCGGAATAAGAAATATTTCTGAAGCTGTAAGGAAGAATTTCTCGCCATTGAATATCGTTATCCAGTTTCTCGTTAACAGGAATAATGAGCATCAGATCAGTGAGGTGCGCAAATTTGCACATAAGGTAAAAGCCTCACTAAAGCTAAAATCGATGCAGATCATCAATAAGGTTGATTTCAGTAATTGGCTTCCCATTGACACGAGATTCCGGCGGTACGAGAATAAGTGTAATGTGTACACTTTAAAAAATTCGTATCCCGACAGGTGCGCTCGATTATGGTTTAACCCGGTCCTGACGTGGGATGGTAAAGTATTGCCATGTTGTTTCGACAAGAACGCTGATCATGTTATGGGCGATCTTAACGAGGATTCCTTCAGGGAAATATGGACGGGTCCGAAATACAGGATATTCAGAAAATCTGTTTTGTCGGGAAGACGTATGAATGATATTTGCCTGAATTGTACCTCAGGTCTGAAGGGAGTGATATATTAATAAGGTAACCTATACTGTCATAACGTCCTTCTCTTTCGTGGCCATCACCTTGTCTGCCTTGCCATTGAAATCATGGGTCATTTCCTGCACCTTTTCAGAAGCATCCTTTTCGATATCTTCAGGAAGGCCGTTCTTCAGCAGTTCTTTGAGCTCGTCATTTGCCCATTTTCTGGAATTGCGTACGCTGATCTTGGCTGTCTCTCCTTCATTTCTCACCTGCTTAACCAGCTGATGTCTTCTCTCTTCGGTAAGCGGAGGAATATTGATACGTATAACCTCGCCATTGTTTACAGGCATTAGTCCTATGTTGGCAGCCATAATGGCTTTCTCGATAGTACCCAGCATAGTTTTCTCCCATGGTTGGATCAGGATTGTCTTGGGGTCAGGAGTATTTATATTTGATACCTGTGCGAGAGGTGAATTNNAGCCTCGCAAGCTCATGTTCAAGATGTTCAATAGCTTTTTGCATCCTTTCTCTTGCTTCTTCAATTATCAGTTCAACATCTTCGTTCATGGGGCTGGTTTTTAGCGGTTTTCTTATTCTATCTCGTCAGACGGAACAAATTTAATAAAATAGCTTAAAAAACAATTCGCTGTCAGTTGCAAATGAGCGTTCCGGTTTTTCCTCCTTCAATTAGCTTTATCAGGTTTCCTTTTTTATTCATGTCGAAAACAACAATAGGCATATTATTATCACGGCACATTGTAAAGGCTGTGGAGTCCATTATTTTCAGCCTTCTGACTATCACCTCCTCGAATGAGATGGAATCAAATTTTTCGGCTTTGGGATCCTTCTCCGGATCGGCTGTATATACGCCGTCGACCCGAGTGCCCTTGAGAAGGACGTCAGCTCCGGTTTCGACTGCTCTAAGCGCTGCTGCAGTATCTGTTGTAAAGAAAGGATTACCTGTTCCGCCTGCCAGGATGCAAACTGATCCTTTCTTCATTTCTTCAAGCACCTTATCGCGGTTATAAAGCTCGCCTACAGGCTCCATTCTGATTGAAGTGAAAACGGTTGCCTTACCGCCAAGCCTTCTTATAGCGCTTTCCAGGGCAAGGCTGTTAATGATAGTAGCAAGCATTCCCATCTGGTCGCCCTTAACTCTGTCGAACCCTGATTCAGTCCCGCTTAGTCCGCGGAAGATATTGCCTCCGCCTATAACCACGGCTACCTCGCATTTTTTATTAACGGCTTCTATAACCTGCCTGGCATATTCTTCAAGCACGCTCTCATTTATCCCATGGTTGCCTTTCCCTGCCAGTGATTCACCGCTTAGCTTTAACAATATCCTGGAGTATTTCATTTTACACGAATTATGATCTTCACGAAATTAATAAAAAAAATGGCAAGCTTGGAGTTCCTTTTGCCCTCTATTCCCTATAGTGGTTTTAAGACATTTCAAAAAAAAGTCCCCTTTTAGGGGATTCAGGGGCAAAAAAATGGCGCCCTGGAGCGCCACATTAATTATTGAACTATTAATTTACGTTTATAAATTGAGTGTAAATCTTTTAAAACCTGTCACTGATAAGTCTTTATCGACTGATTTCAGGTACTGGCCAATTGTCTGTTTATTATCCTTAACAAATTCCTGGTTAAGAAGGGTGCTCTCCTTGAAAAACTTACCGAGCTTACCCTGTGCGATCTTATCAAGCATCTCTTCGGGCTTGCCGTCAAGGCGAGCCTGTTCTCTTCCTATCTCAAGTTCCTGGGCAACTACTTTCTCAGGAACGTCAGCCTTATCGACTGCAACGGGATTCATTGCAGCAACCTGCATGGCGACATCCTTATAAACCTGCACATCAAGACCTGCTTTAGTAAAACCCACGAGGGTTGCAAGCCTGTTTCCGGGATGAATGTATGCCTGAACGTGGTCAGCTTCAATTTTCTCAAAATAAGAGAGATCAAGTTTTTCGCCGATGATTCCCACGAATTCAATTATTTTCCCGCCGACAGTACCGCCTTCCAGAGGAAGTGCCTTGAGTGCTTCAAGGTTAGCAGGATTCTTTGCAAGAGCGAAATCAATTATCTTGTTTGCGAGCTCCTGGAATTTTGCATTTTTAGCAACAAAATCAGTTTCGCTATTCAGAACGGTCATTACGCCGAGCTTACCATTTGAGGCAACTTTTGCAAGTACAACACCTTCAGTGGCTTCCCTATCGGCACGCTTATTTGCGACAGCTTGTCCCTTTTCGCGGATTATTTCAATTGCCTTGTCGAAATTGCCGTCGCTTTCTTCAAGAGCTTTTTTGCAGTCCATCATTCCTGCAAGAGTAACCCTTCTCAGTTTTGCAACATCGGCAGCATTTATTGTAGCCATTATTTCAGTATTAAAATCAAATTCTGTTATTTTTCTTTCTCTTCTGATTCTTCAGCAGTTCCTTCAGATTCGTCATCGGAATCATCTTTTTCTGCATCATCCTCATTATCTTCTTCATCTTCTTCGACAAGAGCTTCGATCAAAGCTGCCGATATATCTTTTGACTCAAGATCTTTTCTTAAACTTTTCTTCTCTCCTTTACCCGGTTCCTTGTCTTTTTCAAGTTTCCTTTCATTCAGTCCTTCCTCAATTGCCTGGCAGAGGATATCAATGATAAGCGAAATTGATTTTGAAGCGTCATCATTTGCAGGGATCGGAAAATCAATGTCTGACGGGTCTGAATTGGTATCGACCATTGCAAATACAGGAATGCCGAGACGTTTTGCTTCACTTACAGCAATATGTTCTTTGCAAACATCGACAATAAAGAGAGCAGAAGGGAGGCGTGTAAGGTCGACAATGCTACCGAGGTTCTTTTCAAGTTTGGCTCTCTGACGTGTCACTTGTAGTCTTTCGCGTTTTGATAGGTTCATGAATGTTCCGTCAACAGCCATTTTGTCGATAGATCCCATTTTCTTGACTGCCTTCCTGATTGTCGGGAAGTTAGTAAGCATTCCACCGGGCCACCGCTCAGTAACATAAGGCATGTTTACCTGTTTTACTTTTTCAGCAACAATCTCTTTAGCCTGTTTTTTTGTGGCAACGAATAAGACTTTCTTTCCTGATCTTGCAATTTGCTTCATTGCTGAAGCCGCCTCATCAAGCTTTACGATAGTTTTTTCGAGGTCAATGATATGAATACCGTTACGCTCCATAAAAATATAGGGAGCCATTGCGGGATTCCATTTTCTTTTCAGGTGTCCGAAATGAACACCAGCATCTAGCAATTCTTTAAAATTTGTTCTGGGCATTTTATTTAATTTAAGTTTACATTCATTAAAATCAATTGCAGAGTAGTTCCTTCAGGGAAGTCTTTGCAATTTAGATACTAAACTTGCTCAGTCCGGCAAATACTAACGTTTACTGAACTGGAACCTTTTGCGGGCTTTTGGCCTGCCTGGTTTTTTTCTTTCAACTTCGCGCGGGTCGCGGGTGACGAAACCATTTGCCTTAAGGGCTTTTTTGCTTTCCTCATCAATTTTTATGAGGGCTCTGGTAATGCCAAGACGAAGAGCTTCAGCCTGGCCTTTTACTCCGCCACCGTCAAGATTTACAACGATATCATATTTATCAGCAGCATTCAAAAGAACCAGAGGCTGGGTTACGACATACTGAAGTGTTTCGGCTCCGAAATATTCTTTATAATCCCTTCCGTTAACAGTAATTTTGCCTTTGCCATCACTTAAAAATATCCTGGCAACGGCTGCTTTTCTTCTTCCGATAGCATTGATAGCTTCCATATCTGTTCCTTAGTTGTTTTTGAATTCTACTTTTTTGGGTTTCTGGGCTTCATGTGGGTGCTCGGTTCCGGCATAAACATGCAGGTTTCTGAAAAGTTCGCTTCCAAGACGGTTCTTCGGCAGCATTCCTTTGACAGCCATTTCGACAAGCCCTATCGGGTTCTTTTTAAGAACCTCCTCTGCAGTTGTGAATTTCTGTCCACCAGGATAACCTGTGTACCTTACATATTCCTTATCTGACATTTTCTTGCCTGTCAGGGCAACCTTCTCTGCATTGATTACAACAACATTATCGCCGCAATCAACATGAGGAGTGAAATTTGTCTTGTGCTTTCCCCTCAGCATGTTGGCAACCAAAGATGCGAAACGGCCAAGAACAGCTCCTTCAGCATCAATTATTACCCATTCCTTGCTGACAGTTGCCTTATTTGCCGATACTGTCTTATAACTTAAGGTGTTCACTTCTACTTAATTTTTTAATTGATACACTTATACTTAATGTAAAAACCCTCTGATTTAGGGTCTGCAAAAATACAACATATTTATTAAAAAAAAAGAATATTGACGAGAATTTATTAGCGTTGAAAGAAACTAAGCTTATTTTTACATTCTTTTTTAATTTATATTCAGTTTGAAGATGAAAGATGAATTATCGCTTCTGCACCATGCAATTTCACTTGCAAAAAAGAGCATCAGGGATGGAGGCGGCCCGTTCGGTGCCGTCATCACCAGGGATGGAAAAATCATTGCAGAAGCAAACAATATGGTCGTACCTTCTCACGACCCCACTGCTCATGCTGAAATACTGGCAATAAGGAAAGCGTCTGCAGCCTTAAAATCCTACGACCTGTCGGATTGTGTCATTTATGCTTCATGCGAACCATGCCCTATGTGTCTCGGTGCCATATACTGGTCTGGCATTAAAAAAGTCGTGTTTGCCGCCAGCAGGAAAGATGCTGCTGCTGCCGGATTCAATGACAGCCTGATTTATGACGAGATAATCCTAAGCCCTTCGGCAAGAAAAGTGGCTTTTATCGAGCTCTCCAATGCGGGGGGGAAGGAAGTTTTTAAAGAGTGGGATGAATATGAAGGGAAAATCCCATATTGACCCGCTTGAAAGCACCAGGCTCTCGTCAGCATTTTTCACCCGCGATGTTCTTTTTGTGGCTCCCGAACTCGTCGGAAAAAGAATTGCCATCAGCCAGAAAGACGGCGAAATCCGGAGATTCCTGATCACAGAAACAGAAGCTTACCGCGGACCGGAAGATCTTGCATGCCATGCAAGTAAGGGAAGAACTCCCCGGACTGAGGTGATGTTTCACAGCGGAGGGAGGATATATGTATATTTTGTGTACGGGATGTATTGGATGCTTAATTTTGTCGCCGGCGGCGAAAACGATCCCCAGGCTGCATTGATCCGCGGAATTGAAGGATTTAACGGACCGGGTAAACTAACGCGGGCCCTTGGCATTGACAGGTCGTTTTACGGAGTCGATCTGGCCACATCCGACCGTATATGGGTCGAGGATGCCGGGTATTTGCCGATAATAGAAACCGGACCAAGAATCGGGATTAAATATGCCGGAGAACCTTGGATCAGGAAACCCTGGAGATTCCGGATTAATTTGTAGGAAAGGAATATCCTTCGTGTACCTTTGAGATATCCTTTGTGTTCTTTGTGGTAAAAATATTTTAACCACAAAGGCCCACTAAGGGCTCATTAAGGTACACAAAGGTTAACCATTTAAAGATGCATACTTAAACAAGTTAAAATGTTGTTAAATAGTTAACAGCATAAACCCATATTGTAAATTTTTCCGTTCTTTGTTCATTCAATAATCAAAAAAGATCATCTATGGATCCTTTAATGGCCAAATATCGCCGCTGGAATAATATAACCGGAGGGCTGATGTTTCTGATATCTGCTGTTGTATACCTTATGACCGTTGAACCGACAATAAGTTTCTGGGATTGCGGTGAACATATTCTTGCCTCATTCAGGCTACAGGTCGGACATCCTCCGGGGGCTCCATTGTTTCTGATGATAAGCAGAATTGCAGCCTTGTTTGCAGGAGGTGACAATACTAAGGTACCGCTAATGCTTAGCAGGGCTTCGGCTGTTACCAGCGCCTTTGCAATTATGTTCCTTTTCTGGACCATAACGCACCTGGTTCGCAGAGTCATTACTAAAAACAATGTCCTTGAAGCAAAACATATTCCTGTTATAATCGGAAGCGGGATAATAGGTTCCCTGGCATATACTTTCACCGATAGTTTCTGGTTTTCAGCTGTTGAAGCCGAACTGTACGCTCTGTCTTCGCTGATACTCGGATTTGTTTTCTGGGCAATGCTGAAATGGGAGGAGGAAGCAGATGACCCGGCATCTGGAAGATGGATCATTCTTATTGCCTATATAATGGGCATGGGACTTGGAATTCACAGGATGAACCTTCTCGTTATTCCGGTTCTGGTTTTTGTTTATTATTTCAGGAAGTACGAGATTACAGCCATAGGATTAATTAAAACAACTCTTATCGCAATATTAATTCTCTGGATCATGGTCTTTGCCATATTGCCCGGAGTCCCTGCCGTTGCAGGATGGTTTGAGCTGTTTTTTGTAAACTTATTAGGACTGCCGTACAACACCGGATTACTTGTATTTTTAGCATTTTCAATAGCAATTCTTGTTTTAGGGATAAGGTATTCCGTTAAAAGCAAAAGAGTGGTTCTGAATTATGTCGTCACATGCCTGACAGTCATCCTGATCGGGTATTCATCCTATGCAATGATTATGATAAGATCATCTGCACGACCTCCGATGAACCAGAATAATCCTGCCGATGTTTTTTCGCTTTCCTATTATATCAATATGGAGCAATATGGAAGCTCTCCAAAAATCTTCGGGAACTATTATTCTTCACCCGTTACCGGTATGAAGAAAGTAATTGCGGGCTATAACAAATTAGATGGGAAATATAAGCCGTATTACAGGCCTGAATATCAATACGAACAGACCTTCGAGACAGTCTTTCCCCGAATGTTCAGCCAGGATCCCGATCATGAAGCTTCATATAAATACTGGGGGAAAGTCGAAGGCAGAAAATATTCCGTAAGCTCCAACTCCGGAAAGGAAACGATTGTTTGCCCCACTTTTGGCGAAAATCTCCGGTTTTTCTTCAGGTATCAGATCGGATTTATGTATATGAGGTATTTCATGTGGAATTTTGCAGGCAGGCAAAATGATATTGAAGGCGACGGAAACAAAATCCATGGCAACTGGATAAGCGGAATAAATTTCATTGATGAGGCCCGACTGGGCAAGATTGATGAATTCCCCTCAGACCTGAAAAAAAATCCTGCCAACAACAAATATTACCTGCTCCCGCTGATTATTGGGCTTGCAGGCATGATGTGGCAATTCAACAAAGACAAAAATGGATTTATCCTGATTATGGTATTTTTTATTATGACCGGATTAGCCATCGTTGTTTTTCTTAATCAGACACCTAACCAGCCAAGAGAACGAGACTATGCCTATGTAGGGTCTTTCTATGCCTTCGCTATCTGGATAGGAATGGGTTTCATGATGATTTATGAAAAACTGCAGAAATATCTTAAGCATAAAATATCCCTGGCAGTGACTTTGCTCGTTCTAATGGCTGCCTGCCCTATTTTGTTGGCTGAACAAAATTGGAACGACCATGACAGATCCGGACGATACACAGCTCGCGATATTGGTGCCAATTACCTGGAATCATGCGCACCTAACAGCATACTTTTCACTTATGGAGATAACGATTCATTTCCTGTCTGGTGTGTGCAGGATGTTCTGGGAATAAGACAGGATGTAAGAGTCGCAAACCTTAGCTATATTCAGGCAGGATGGTACATTGATATGATGAGACAGAAAGCATTCAAATCTGACCCGCTACCTTTTACTCTGCCATCTGAAAAATATGTCGAAGGAACAAGGACTCAGCTTCCTGTAAATAACAGGATAGATAAACCGGTAGACATCAGAGATGTTGTGAAGTTTGCCGGACAGGACGATAAGAAATTCATGATCGATGCAAGTGGGCAGGGTGATTATACTAATTACCTGCCTTCAAACAAGCTTGTGATACCGGTTGATACATCGCTTGTTCTTGCAAACGGAACAATAAGTAGTCGTTTCAGGAACAGGATGGTCTCTCCGATGATATGGGAATATTCCGATAACTACGCTTACAAGGGCGATCTTGCGATCATGGATCTTTTATCGAATAATGGCTGGAAGAGGCCTGTATATATTTCAACTACCGTTCCTGCAGACCAGTACAAGGGTCTGGAAAAATATTTTATCCAGGAGGGGATGGCATACAGATTAGCTCCCGTCAAAACTGAAGGTGCCGAGCAGGGTGAATATGGCTCTATCGATCCAGATATCATGTACGACAATATGATGAATAAGTTCAAATGGGGCAATGCTGCCGATCCTCATGTATATCTCGACGAAAACAACCGAAGGATGTTCGTCAACTTCAGGAGGCTGTTCGGGAATCTGGGTAATGCCCTGCTCCAGTCCGGCGATACCACGAGGGCCATTGAAGCTGTCAGGAAGGGAATAGGACTTATGCCGGCAGAAAAGCTTCCGCACGACTATTTCTCGATTGTGCTTGCAGAAGACCTTATTAAGGCTGGCCACAATGAGGAGGGCATGAGATTGCTTGACGATATCATCGGCTATGCAGATCAGTATCTTTCATATGTGATCAGGCTCAGAAGCAATCAGCGCTTCGGTCTTGATTATTCCACAGGTATCAATATGCAGGCTCTTCTCGATATTTACAACATGTCGGTAAAAATGAAGATGGATTCACTGGCTAAAAGCGTTGAGCCATTAGTCAATAAATATTATACCCAGCTTTATTCGCGAAAATAAATAACCATGAGGCTTTTCAGGCCATGTATCTTTTCTGGCTGGCTTTATCCGGAGGCACTTTTCAGGATAAAGTCAACTGAAAAGATGCTTTGCCTCACCTTTGATGACGGACCTGACCCCGCCTCAACACCTGGTCTGCTTAATATCCTTGATCACTACCAGGTAAAAGCTGTTTTCTTATGTTCGGGGCAGGCTGCAGAAAAATTTCCTTCACTTGTAGAAAAAATCAAAGAGAAGGGGCACATTGCTGGCAATCACGGTTTTTCTCATATCGACGGCTGGAAAACAAATACTGAAGATTATTGCGAAAATGCAGATCATGCTTCCCGTTTTCTGCCGGGAAGCTTTTTCCGTCCTCCCTACGGAAGGATCACTATCTCACAGTACAGGAAGCTTAAGAAGAAATACAGGATTATATTCTGGGATCTGATGGCTTATGATTTTGACGCCGGTTTCGGAGCTGCCGGATCATTGTCTGTGCTCAAACGGAAAATAAGACGGGGATCAGTGATCGTATTGCACGATAAACCTCAATCTACGGCAAATTCAATTCTGCCGGAGTTTCTTGACTCAGCAATTTCAAGGGGATACAGGTTTGTGCTCCCATAACAGGTTGATAAACTGGTCAGGTCCGGGTTTTATTTTTCAGATTGAAATATTACATTTGGATACCTTAATAATCTGAAGAATGAACATCCTTATACTTGGTTCCGGAGGCAGGGAACATGCACTCACATGGAAACTATCACAGAGCAAAAAGGTAAGCCGGATTTTTATTGGTCCGGGNNGGCAGGGTTGTCAGGGATAATGATATTAAGATTGTTATTGTAGGGCCTGAAGCTCCGCTTGTTTCAGGGATTCATGATTATTTCCTTGCCGACGGATTCCTTAAAAGCATACCTGTAATAGGACCATCAAAATCTGCTGCAAGGCTCGAAGGGAGCAAGGATTTTGCCAAGGATTTTCTTACCAGGCATGGTATACCGACTGCTGCATATAAAACTTTTGATAAGTCAAATGCTTCGCTCGCACCGGCGTTTCTGAGAAGCCTTAAGCCTCCTTATGTAATAAAGGCTGACGGACTTGCTGCCGGGAAAGGTGTTCTGATTATCAAAGACATTGCTGAGGCAGAAAGAGAGGTCAATGATATTCTTGGAGGGAAATTCGGTTTCGCCGGACAAAAAGTGATCATTGAACAGTTTCTCAGCGGAATAGAGCTTTCAGTTTTTGTGATAACAGATGGTCATTCCTCTGTACTGCTTCCCGAAGCGAAGGATTACAAGAGGGTCGGAGCCGGAGATACGGGGCTGAATACAGGCGGAATGGGGGCGGTTTCACCGGTATCGTTTGCAGGAAAGGAATTTATGGCCAGAGTGAAGGAGCGGATCATTGATCCCACCATGAAAGGACTGGCAGAAGATGGAATAGAATATAAGGGATTTATTTTCTTCGGTCTTATAAATGTAGGCGGAGATCCTTTTGTAATTGAATATAACGCAAGACTGGGCGATCCGGAATCAGAGGTAGTAATTCCAAGGATCAGATCAGATCTGTTTGAACTGATTGAAGGTGTCGCTGAAGGCAACCTTTCGGAGAGGGAAATTGTAATAGACCCCGGCTTCTTCACTACGGTGATGCTGACCTCAGGTGGATACCCCGGAAGTTTTGAAAAGGGCATTGAGATATCAGGGCTTGGGAAGACCAGTGATTGTGTGGTTTTTCATGCCGGTACAAAAATCTCGGGAAACAAGGTGGTCACATCTGGTGGCCGGGTGCTGGCAGTAAGCTCCCCAGGGGCTACAATGAAGGAGGCTTTAGAGGGCTCTTACCGGAATGTCAGGCTCATGTCGTTCGATAAAATGTATTTCAGGCCGGATATAGGATTTGATTTATAGGTTCAATGTTATTGAAGCTTTTCAGGGGAACAGGCCCTGGTGTACTTTTCCTGTTAATATTAACAACTTGTATATTCTGGGCAGGGACATTTCTTCATCCGCAATTACCTGGTAATTTTATTTACGAGACACGTCCCATGCCGCTTTACGGGTTAATGAAAATGGCAATCGGAACCAATCCGCTGACCGGGGAGATTTTTACCTTCGTGCTCTTTTGCTTTATGATGTTTTTCCTTGTAAGCTTCAATACCTCCATTTTCTTCATTAATGAAAGGACTTTTCTTCCTGCCTGCTTCTATATCCTGTTCATTGCAATTTTCCCCCAGTGCCAGGTACTGAATCCTGTTCTTCCGGCTTCTGTTTTTCTTATGATGGCAATGAAACGGATTATGGACTCCTACAGGAAGCCGGGAACCGCATATAATTATTTCGACGCCGGTATCTATATCAGCATCGGATCGCTTTTTTATGCTGACCTGGTCTGGTTTGGAGTCCTGCTTATTGCAGGGATTATTCTCTTAAGGTCAGGCAATTTTATAGAGATAATAATATCGTTGCTTGGACTGGCAGCTCCTTTTATAATTACCGCAGGACTTTTTTATGTATTGGGAAAGGACATCGGGATAATGCTGGCGGATATCAGGGACAATCTTTTTGATAAGGCAGCCGGCTATCATTTCACACGGCTTACGATAATCTTACTCATCTACACAGGATTGATTGTAATTGTAAGTACAGGCTTTCTGATTATCAGGATGGGTTCAAAGAAGATAAAATCCAGGAAGACATTTTCTCTTCTCCTGTGGTCTTTTTTAATTTCTGTTGTTTTGTTTTATTTCGTGCCTTCAGTGTCAGTTGAAATAGTATGGATAGCAGGTATTCCTGCATGTTATTTGCTGGCGCACTATTTTATTTTCGAAAAGAAGAAGATCTTTGCCGAGATTGTATTTACCCTGTTTTTTCTGCTGGTGCTTCTTATCCAGGCTTTAAACGTATTCTGAGTGTTACCTTACCATCGAGACGACCCCGACAGCAGATCCCTGCTGGCCGTCAAGAAAATCATAGTTCAGCGTGTAGATTCCGCTTTTATTGCAAATAAACTCGATAAAAGGATAAATTTTCCCTGATTTCTGGTCGAAGGAACTGAGCACTGTTTTATTTGTATCATCCCTTATGGAGAGAACCAGCTTGCCTTTTGAATCATCGGCATTGCACTGGGTAAATTTATACTTGGTATTTTTCCAGAGCGACATTTGTGCTTTATACCTGAAATCACCTGAAGCAGGCGCTTTCCCAAGCTGGACCCTGAAGTCTTTCAGATATTTAGAATTCGGGCCTGCGTTCATTACGCAGCTGCTGACAAGAGGATCGGAGGTCTGACCGAGAATCATAATTCCTCCTGAAAGCAATAAAAGGATTGTAAAAATATATTTTTTCATACTAATTATTTTGTAATTAGTTTATTACGAATGTTTTTGGTAACGTCTATGATGGCGGACAGCTGTTCGTTAGTCATATCAACCTTGCTTGTCTCGGTCTGTGTAACAACGAGTCCTCCATCCTTTTCGACACTTACAGGTTCGCCGATAGTATAAGTTATTTTTACGTCCCTGTATGTATCCTTAATATTCTGGAGGTTCCTGCATAGGTTGTCGAATTCGGAATCCCTGCTGCAGTAAGGGCTTGCAAGCATGATGAGGTCATTGAGTATAATTTTTTGTTCGCCGATCCTGTCTCTGAGCATCGGGTCGGGATAAGCTTTAATGACCTGGGTAGCCAGGTACTGGCCTTCCAGCCAAACTCCGATTATCATCAGTGCTGAAAGCTGACCCCTGTCATTATCGCGAAGGTACTTGTCGATTTTGCTGTATGAATCAATTGACAGGAACAGCAATGAGTCAAGGTTTGATTTGTTCAGCGACAGTCGCTTTATTGTTTCAAAGTCAAAATACTGCCCTACCCTGATACCCTCAGCAAGCTTCTTTATTGATGAGAGCAGATCAAGTGATGACCCTGTTTTCTCATACATGTTCAGGTAACCCAGATCAGCACCGAGGATCCCAAGTGATAATGCTTTGTCGAATGCTGTAGCTTGCTGGTTCGCATTAATTGTTGAGGCCAGGTAATCGGGAGAAAAGGGCACAGCCATCACCTGGAGAAGATTAGCTATCTCCACAGGTGATGATATGTTCTTTGAAATCTCTGCGATAGCCTCCGTGCTAAGCTTTTCGGCTTCTCTCACGGGAACGGAATCAGCTACCGGAAAGACAAATTCAGAATTCTTTTTTGTTGAATTCCTGCACGAAAAACAGACGAATACAGTTATCAGCAATATTAAGAAAGTCTTTCCTTTCATCAGGATGATTCATTAATTAATACAAAAATACAAAAAAAATCAGATTATCATGGTCTTAAATAATCGTTTACGAAACCTGAACTTTTCAATGAACTGTACAACCTTTGCCAGAAGCTCGTAATAGAGAGCCAGGTAAAGAAATATTGTGCTTAACAATACAAGCGCAATGTTAAATGAGAAAGTATCCGTTTTGATTCCAAAGAAATATTTTGCAGGTGCATAAAAATGTGTTCTGAATCCAAGTATTCCATTCCTGGCAGGATCAAGATAAATAGGATCGGTATTCTGAACCAGTGTATTCTTGTAAAGAAGTATCTTCTTCCTCTCGTAATATTTTGTGACTATCTCCTCCAGCTTGAAGTTATAATAATCGTTTCGGAGCTGATTCAGGATTTTATCATTGGCATTATAGAACCTGTCACGCCTGTCACTGGCGGAATTTGATAATTTACTGAACATCTCATCCATCTTGTTCAGGTAAGCAGATACTGAATCTGCGATACCGGGATTGAATTCGTACGGAGTCAGGTACTGTGAATATTTGAAAGGATAAATGCCATAGATCCTCGAGAATGACGCCAGTTCGTTGGTAAGCAGCTCAAGCTTGCTGAATGTCCGGTTTTGCTTGTTTATCATGAGTTCCTCCTGATTGCCGATATTCTTAGGATTGTTCCTGTATTCAAAAAGACTTGTTTCAAGGGCTTTCCGCAGTTCAGGGATCCTGTAAACCTTGTTGAAATCGGCTTCGCTGATCTTCTTCTGAAGGATAAAGTACGTTTCGTTATTTTCATCATAAACAACCTTGCTATACTTATTATCCTTAAACTGAGAAACCATTAGTGCCTCATAAGTCCACCTGGTAGGCATCATTTCAGCTATTAACGGTACCTTGTCGACATTTCCGATCTTCCTGTTTAGCTTATCGAACGGGAACATAGCGCCGCTCAGAACCATCATCGGAATTATAAGAAGAGGAATAACAATATAAATGGTAATAGCAGAATTGAATGATGCGGAAATATTCAGGCCGAGCAAATTCGCACAAAATGCTGTCGCGAAAAGAGCTATCCAGTAATGCAAAAACATTCCCTTTATTCCCAGGATAGGATTGGCAATAGCAACGAATAGAACCGACTGAAGGGATGAAATAAGGATAAGGATGGCAATTTTGGAAGCCAGGTAGCTTGTCCTGCTTAAATTGAGGAAGTGCTCCCTCTTCAGGATCTTTCTGTCGCGGAAAATTTCTTCTGCACTTATTGTAAGACCCAGGAACAGCGAAACAATAAGGCTCATGAAAATGTAGATTGGGATATTCTCATTTTCAGAAAAAATGTAAACAGTTGAATCCGGATCAGGGATATATCTGATAATGAAAGAGAGGATGAAGCCAAGCACGGGAGCTTCAAGAAGGGTGATGCCAATATACTGCCTGTT
>PMIG01000192.1 GCA_003157055.1 Bacteroidales bacterium
TCAGGATGCGGTGCATTCCAAGATAGTGGTGAACCTCACTAACTCCCTGACGACCCTGGTGGGTCACGGCTTCAAAGAGATATCCGACTTCGACACTTTCCAGAGGTTACTTTCGAATACACTGTATGAAGGTGTCCGGATTGTAAAGGCCGCCGGCTACAAAGAGTGCAAGCTTGGTGGGATGCCGCCGTGGTTTCTGTTAACAGCAAGTGCGCTGCTTCCCCGGTCTCTTACCCGTCCCCTGTTCAAGAAGAATGTGGCTAAAATGGTTATGTCCAGCATGAGTCAGGACATTATCCAGCGCGGCGGCACGAACTCAGAGCTTGATTCCTTGACTGGGTACATCCTCAAACTTGCCAAGCAGAACAAGGTCAATGCTCCCTACAACGAGACCATCTATGAACTTGGGAAAGAACGGTTCAACAAGCCCGGCTTTATCCCAATAGACGTCAAAGAGGTTTGGGCGGAAGTGCAAAAAAAGTTCTAACAAGGTTTAAATGATTATTTTATTAAATTTACACCTTGCAGAAGCAATGTTTCATCAAATAAAGACCTGATAAAGATAGGTCCTGATATTTTCAAGGACTCAGCCGGTAATGTGGTGAAATCAAAATAAAACCATAAAAAGGGAGGCAGGAAATGGCAGGAATAAGCTTTATAACGCATAATGGAGTAAAGATACTATACGAGGATTTTTCACAAAGCAAACCCGAGGAACTACTACCCCTTATTAAACAATCCCAAGCAATAATTTCTGGGCAACCTCAAAATTCGATACTTGCGCTTGTAAATGTCAAAGGTTCAAGTTTTAACATGGAAGTCACCAGCGCCATGAAGGATTTCGTGAAGGCAAACACCCCATATATTAAATGCTCGGCAGTTTACGGTGTGGAAGGCTTAAAGGAAGTAATCTTTAATGGCGTCCTATCCTTTACGGGCAGGAAAAACCTTGTCCTTTTTAAAACTCTCGAAGAGGCAAAGGATTTCCTCGCTAATCAGAAATAATCCACGTGCAAATGTCGTCATTTATGCCTTTCCTGCCATAAGCAAACATATGGTAGAATTCGGGTAATGGCTATTGCACGTTTCACCAGTAATCAATAAACTTTAACCATTTTAATTCTACTTGTTTATAGGTGTAACAATTATCAAGGAACATCTTTTTAATATCCTATAACTAATTGTTAATGAACACTCTCAGCTTCTCTGAAAAGACAAGGGAAGTTCCCAGATGATTTTCTTCCAACAGTTTCCTATTGGTGAGGATTTCCGAAACCCGGCCGTCGGCGACAACAGTTCCTTGCCACAAACTATTCTTCCTTAGTGCCCAGCCGGTCTAATAGCCTTTTCTACTGAGCCGTATCTTCCAGATGGTGATCCTGGTGAATGTGGGGGTGAACGTGTACCTTATCCTTATGCCGATGGCTATGGATATGAACAAGGTTGTTTTCCTTAAGCAACTCCGTATCATTTAATATAGCATCCGTCGTTCCGGATTTCACTATTTTTTTGTCATGACTAAAAACATAAATGCTGTCGGATATTTCTTCAACAACATGCAGGTCGTGAGTTGAAGTGATAATGGTCTTCCCTGCTCCGTGTGCCTCGTTTAATAGATCGATGATATGGCGGGTTGTTGCCGGATCAAGGCCGGCAGTCGGCTCATCCAAGAGCAGAATTTCCGGATTGATGATCAGGGACGAGGCAATGGCAACTTTCCGTTTTTCTCCAATACTTAATTGGTGAGGCGATCTATCGAGCAGGTCTTTGATATCCAGACGATGTACCAGTTCTTCAAGGCGCTGACTGATTTCCGTACTACCCATTCCCAGGTGCAGAGGGCCGAAAACGATATCATCTTTTACCGTCGGGCAGAATAGTTGTACATCAGGATTCTGAAATACCAGACCGACAGTGCGACGGAAATTCCGGGAGAAGGTTTCATCTTGAAAATCATTTTCCGCAAAATTCTTCCCCAGAAACTTAACGCTCCCCTTATCCGCAAAGAAAAGACCATCCAGGAGGTGCAAGAGCGTTGATTTACCGGAACCGTTAGCGCCGATAACGGCAATTTTATGACCCTCTTCTACGGTAATATCAACCCCGCACAATGCAGGGAACTTCCCTAGATAAGAATAATAAACATCTTTTAATTCAAAAATTACTCTACTCATCTGATAACTCCATTCAACCAGATTAAGGCGACGAAGAACAAGCTTGTCATAAACAAACACACCCAGTCAACCCATCTTGTCTTAAAGTTTTCCAATACGGCGGGTTCGCCTGTATATCCACGGGAAAGCATGGCCTGATATACGGCTTCGTTGAGATGATAAGATCTGAGCCAGAGCGAAGCCATATTCCACGCCACCATATGCTGGCCTCTTTTATAATGTATTCTCGTTCCCACGCGGCTCTTAATGGCGAGATACGTATTTTCCGCCACTTCTAGGAAAAGATAGATATAGCGGTAACACATTCCTAGAGTCATTACAAAAATTTGGGGTATGCCGAAAATACGTAATACTTTCAGTAAATCAAAGTGTCGTGTCGTCAAGCTGAGGAGAACGGCAAATGAAACCGACGTTGTGACGCGGATAACAAATAAAGTGGCTCCCAATATCCCCTGGCGCGTAATGCTCAGCTTATAACCAATCAAGTTCAAACTAAAAAGAGCTTCACCGGGGCTGAAAATATTAAAAAGCGCCGGAATGGCAATAAAGAGTGTAAAAAGAGGGATAAATATCCAGGTCCTTTTCAGNNCGTAGCAATAATAAGCAGGAAAATTGTGATGACCTTGATCCTGGGATCCAACGATTGCAAAAATCCCGGCTTCGACGCATATTCTTCGGCGAAAATGGATTCTTTCAAAAAAGATAGAGCGCCCGTGATCGAGCGCTCTATAAAACTGTTATGTCTGCCCATTGAAGCTAATCATCTTTCTTTGCTAACAACTTTCCTATTCCAAAAACGACAAGGATAATTATCAAGATACCCACGATTGCGGACACTATATAGGCAAAACTCAGATAGTGCAACCCCTTCTCTTCCCAACCCTTGAAGGCATAATCGGGCATGGGTGCATTCCAAAGGTCTGATAATTTTTTCAGACCCTGAGGCACATACCCGACAAGCTTTTGCATCTCGTCGGCACCCCATTCCCCCCAGGCGGAGCCTGCTTTAAAATGTTCCGGCAAGATAATTCCAATGGGGGAAAGAATAATCAGCACTCCGAGCCCTATCCATAATTTAGTGATTATCTTCATGGTTATGTCCTCCCCTCATAAAGAAGTTCCGGCGCCTGTTTCTGCAGGTATTTTAGCACAAGAGCGGTCACCAGCGCTTCCACCCATCCAAAAACCAGCAGATGTTCTCCGAGCATGGCAGGTATAGCGACATTTAAGCCATACGGGCAATATAAGGCATGACCGCTTGCTTCGTGATAGAGCAATGGTTGAATGCCGAATTCAAACCCGGCACATGCGGCAGCAATATTAATGGCCAGATAACCGGCAATAGCAGCAGCAATAACTTTTCTCGGAGAGTCGGGAGCCGAATTGAAACTGATGGCCTTATAGATATAATACCCCGTGAAGGGAAGCACGAAAGCCATGTTGAAACAGTTTGCGCCGACAGCAGTAATGCCGCCGTCACCGAAAAGTAGGGCCTGAACCACCAGGGCGACAGTAATGGAGATGCAGGCCGCCCAAGGTCCGAGAAGAAGGGCAACAAGCACCCCGCCTACG
>PMIG01000178.1 GCA_003157055.1 Bacteroidales bacterium
GATAATGTAACTTCATTAGCATTTCTAAATACCGATATTGCTGCATCGTTTGCAACAATTGCATGGCTTATTGTAGAATGGTCGAAGGAGAGGAAACCTAAATTTGTTGGTTTACTGACTGGCTCTATTGCGGGGTTAGCCACCATTACTCCTTGTGCAGGATTTGTTCCATTATGGGCATCTCCGATAATTGGAACAGTAGCAGGTTTAGTTTGTTACTATGCTGTTCAATTTAAGAATAAGATGAAATGGGATGATGCACTTGATGTATGGGGCGTTCATGGTGTTGGTGGTGTATTGGGAACAATTCTTCTCGGTTTATTTGCTTCAAAAGCAGTAAACNNCGCTGGTGCCAATGGATTAATATTTGGTTCAAGCTCATTCCTTATAAAAGAATTTGTAGCTGTTGCAGGTGCTTCGGCTTATGCTTTTGGGTTTACCTACTTAATGCTAATTATTATAAACTTTATAACTCCGGTAAGAGTTTCGCAAGCGGATGAATTGGCTGGCTTGGATAATGCGATTCACGGTGAGAAAGCTTACGATGAAGGAGCTTTATAGTAATTTTGTTGATATTTATTTCAATAAAGGCTCAGGAATAATTGAGCCTTTATTATTTATATTGCGATCAGATAATTGTATTACTTTGATTTTTAAATATTAAATGTTATTGTTAAGTAGATCAATAAACAGAAAATTAATGGTGCTCTTTTTTATAGTTGGAGTATCGGCGCTTTCCATTATTGGCATCTATTCATACTTCAATGCAAAAAATGCTTTGCTTAAGCGAACACTTGATCAGCTTACATCGATTCGGGTTATTAAGAAAGGACAAATAGAGTTCTTCTTCAATGAACGGTTCAATAACATTAAACTTCTTTCAGAGAACGATTACCTGAAAAAACTTGTATCCGATCTAACGATTGGAAATCACTCCCGGGAATCGGACAAAGCATATTTCAAAGCAATTAGCGAAAAACTGGATTATAGATTTTTAGGTTATAATAGCATCTATTTAATTATAACTCCTACTGATGGAAATCCTAAAATATTTAAAGTTCAGGGTTCTGAGATTATGAATATTACCTCTGATTCAGCAACAAATTTTCAATTATTAAAACTTCGGGAAAAAACTATTACATCAAATGAGCCATCAATTGTTGATTTCTCAAAACCAACTGTAAATGATAATGAACCCTTATGTTTTATAGGCAAAAGGATAGTCAGCCAAAATGACAAATCGATAGGGGTTTTAGCCCTTCAGATTCCGATAAGGGATATCAACAATATTATGCTTGAGGATAGCCCTGAGAATGGATTGGGAAAATCGGGAGAGGTATACCTTGTTGGTGATGATTTCCTGATGAGAAGCGATTCAAGGTTTATTCCCAATTCAGTTTTAAATATTGAAGTGAAAACCATTAGTGCAATAAATGCTTTTAAAGATAAAATAGGATCATCATTGATTGATGATTACCGAACGGTTTCATGTTTAAGCTCATACGATAGGATATCAGTTTCAGGCTTGAATTGGGCAATAATTGCCGAAATCGATTATGACGAAGCAATGATTCCAATTGTTTCTTTAAGGAATGATATCGTTTTCCTTTCACTGGTAATCTGTGTACTTCTCTTGTCTATAGCACAATTCATCTCTCGCACAATAACCAATCCAATCATCAAATTGAAAAATGCAGCTTTGATGATCGGGGAGGGTAATTTGAATATCAACATTAACCCAAAATCAAACGATGAGATTGGTCTGCTGACCGAAGCATTTAATACCATGACAATGCAGCTGAAGGATGAACGGTTAAAGCGTATGTCAGCATTGTATGATGGACAAGAAATGGAACGTCAACGTATTTCAAGGGAGTTACACGATGGCCTTGGCCAAAAGTTGATTGCTATCAAACTTCAACTAGAAAGCACTAGCAAGCAGAATGCCGATGAAACCAAGACAACCATTGACGAGGTAAAGGTCGACTTTTTAAAAATCATTGATGAAGTAAGGCAGATTTCCAATAATCTTGCACCAAATATTCTTAATGAATCGGGTATTGATGTGTCTCTAAAAAACCTATGCGAATCAATTAACCGCACAACAAAGATTGATATTGAACTCTCAGTTTTTGGTGATTACTCCACCAATGACCCCAAGGTCAAATTTTACATTTATAGAATTGCTCAAGAGGCATTGAATAACGCGATTAAACATTCTGGAGCAACTAAAATTCAAATTCAATTGTTAGGGAATACGGATAGCATTATTCTTGTACTGGAGGATAACGGGAAAGGATTTGTTTATGATTCAAATTTCTGTACACCTAGTAATGGTATTTACAATATGAAGGAAAGGGCACGTCTACTTAATGGAACTCTCGATATTGAAACTGAACCCCTTTCAGGAACAACCATAAGGCTAAAAATTCCCAAGCAGCATAGTCAGGAAAAGAATAATCAATCTAGATGATGAGCAAGATAAAAATATTAATCGTTGATGACCATCAGATTGTACGCGATGGGATTAAACGGATATTGACTGATGAGAACGATATAGCTCTGATTGGTTCCGTTGGTAGAGGAATAGAGGCGCTTGATTTCATCAAATGCACTCGACCTGATATTGTTATAGCGGACCTCTCAATGCCCAACATGTCGGGCATTGAGTTAACAGCAAAGATAGTATCATTATATCCTGAAGTTAAAGTGCTCATCCTTTCGATGTTTAGCAATGAGGAGTATATCGTTATGGCAATTCAGGCTGGAGCTAAGGGCTATTTATCCAAACAAGATTCAACAACTGCTATTTTACTGGAAGCCATAAGGACAATAGCCAATGACGAGGAATATTATAGCCCATCAATTTCAAAAATTATACTCAAGAATTTCATTAATAATGCAAAGAATACCAATATAGGCGATATTGTAAAAAAGCATCAGCTAACCTCCCGGGAGAAAGAAATTCTTAAACTTTATGTTGATGGTTTTACTAATAACGAGATTGCCGAAAGGTTAAACCTTAGTGTCTTTACGGTAAAAACCCATAAGAATAATATTATGCAGAAATACAACTTTAAAAGTACTGTTGAGATGATTAAGTTTGCACTTCGTAATAATATTGTGGAATAGCAAAAAGTGCAATAGCCGTTCATCATGAGCACATTTGATCAGTTTGATTACAATTGACCTATATAACTAAATAAAATGGATTTAACTCCGCAAAGGATGGTCAGTTTACTCTTGACAAAGCGGGTCAAGGCCACTGGCATATCCCTCGAGATCACTGATCTGCGGGATTTTGTATTTGAAGAGGAGAGCTTGTCTGCCGGCAGGAAGGGAATTGATGAAAGATTCTCGACCGGAGGCTTTAATATTTTCTGATAGATTCTCCGCATAGCTTATAAATAACATTAAATCAGGCAGGTACATAATTTTTAAATTTTCGATAAAATTCGAATGAAATTATATATGCTATTTGCATTATAACATAATTCATTATATTCGGCCCCTGAAATATTTTAATGAAACTTATAACTAAGACTTACAATTATGCTACTCCATCAGCAATTTGTCCGAATAGCAAAGAAACACTCCAAAAAGTTCGCGATCATTGACAAAACAACAAAGAAAGATATTACTTATTCCACGGCTTTAATTGGCGCACTGATACTTAGTTCAGAATTTAAGAAGTATGATAAGGGGTTCATTGGCATTATGATTCCAACTTCTGCAGGTTGTGCGCTGGCTATAGTAGGAGCCTTAATGAGTGGCAGAATTCCGGTAATGATAAACTATTCGACAAGGGCTGAGGAGAGCGCGAAATACGCACAAAGGAAATGTAAATTCAAAACAATTATCGCTTCCAAAGCACTACTTGAAAAAATTGATTGTCCGGTAATAGACGGAATGATAATGATTGAGGATATAATGGAAAGTGTCACCACGGGTGAAAAGCTAAAGGCAGCCTTGGAAGCCAAACTGCCTGTTAATATAATTCTTAAAAGCATTCATAAAGGAGATGAAAATGATACTGCTGCAGTTTTATTTACCAGTGGAAGTGAAAAAGACCCGAAAGCAGTTCAGCTGACTCATCTGAATATTGCTTCAAACATTAAAAATTTTGGTGGCTATGTGAAATTAACTGAATCAGATATCATTCTTGCAAATCTCGTCCTATTCCATATTTTTGGCTTAACAGTAAATCTCTGGGCTCCATTCTATTACGGTATGACAATGGTCGCCTATGCTAACCCACTGGATTTTCAGACTATTAGTAACATTGCTCGTGATGAAAAACCAACATTAATGGTCGGTACTCCGAGCTTTTTCAGAGGTTATCTGCTGAAATCGGACCCCGGGGATTTCAAATCTCTCAGGTTAATGGTCGCAGGTGCTGATAAATGTCCTGATTCCCTGAGGGAAGGATTCATGAATAAGCATGGAGTAACACTGCTTGAGGGGTATGGAGCTACCGAGACTTCTCCTGTTATTTCAGTTAACTCACATGAATTCAACAGACCCGGCAGTACCGGAAAAGTGATCCCGGGTGTTCAGGTACGGTTAGTGAATTTTGAAACCGGTGAAGAGTGTCAAACCAGGGAAGTTGGAAAGATATTTGTAAAGGGAGATTCTGTTATGAAAGGATATTATGATGATCCTGAGCTTACAGCTGAGGCCCTTGCTGACGGTTGGTATAATACAGGCGATATGGGATTCTTAGATGAAGATGGCTACCTCTGGCATGCCGGGCGGTTTAAGAGATTTGCAAAGATCGGAGGGGAAATGATCTCTCTTGTTAAGGTAGAGAATACATTGGAGAAGTTTCTTCCAATGGGAGTATCCTGTTGTGTTGTTGAGGTATCGGATGAAAAAAAGGGATCCTTTATTATAGCAACCGTATCAATGGAAGTAAATAAGACAGAAATGCTCAGGAAGATGATGACTGAGCTACCCATTATCGCTCTTCCAAGGCAGTTTATAGTTATTAAAGAGTTGCCCATGATGAGCACAGGGAAGATAGATTTCCGCAGTGTCACAAATATAGTCCAGGGGATTTTAAGCGGTCCCAACACTGAACGGTTGGTTATATAAAAAGGATCTTCTCCCGATTACCTTAAATAGAAGTGGCTCTGCTTTTAGCTTGCACTGATACATGCTTCTGACTGTGCTTATCTATGAAAAGAACAGAGAAGTTGGAATCTTGGATTAGTAACTAATAATTATTAACTTTCAAACTCGATTTCGGAATCTTAAAGTTTTGTTTATAAATATTGAATCGTAATTGTCAGTTGAAGTGTTTTGAATAATGTGTTTTTTAAATATTTGGCTTAAAATAAAAAGAGATGAAAATGAAAGCATTTATATCAGTATTTTTAGTCCTCTCACTGGCAACAGGAATGATATCGGGACAGACAACCGGTAATAGTGTAATTGATGTAATATTGTCAGGTTATACGGCAAGGAAGTTTACTTCGGAACCTGTTTCTGACAGCAATATTGACCTTATCCTGAAATGCGGTCTGAAAGCGCCAAGTGCCAGGAACAGCCAATTGTGGAAATTCACTGTTGTTAAAGACAATGCTTTGATCGGAGAGATCATTCCAAATTCCACGGCAGGGAATATTCTGATAGTTGTATCGGGGCAGGAACCCGTACAGCAGGGGATGAATGTTGATTTTGATTGCGCCCTGGCAACGGAAAATATGTTTGTAGCTGCTCAAAGTCTTGGGCTTGGAGCTCACATTTATACAGGTCCTGTGAATAATATTAATTTAACCAAAAAACAGGCATTGGGAATTCCTGATGGTTATAGGGCAATATCTGTTCTAAGAATCGGAAATATAGACAAGAATGTAGATGCTGTTTCTTCTGCATCGACGAGAAAGAAAATAGAGGAGGTAGTCAACTATAAGTAAGTTTGGCTGCAGGTGTTTATGTTTTGTCCAAACCATATTCAAAAATTTAAAATTAAACTCATCATATGGCATTAAGTAAAAAGTTTTCCGGAAAAGAGAAAATCATCGTTGTTATCGGATTGCTTCTGTTATTATTATCCGGATTTGGTGGATCAGCCCTGGCCCAGGACATGCTGATACTGAAAAGCGGAAAAGAAATAAAGGCCAATATCGTCGAAGAGAGCACTGACATGGTCAAATACCGGGAATATGAAAATCCGGAAGGACCCCTATACTCTATCGGTAAGGACAAGATAGCCACAATCAGATATAGAAAGGGAGCTAAAGAGGTGCCGGATAAAAATGCCGGAGCTCAGGAAAAGGTAACACAGGAAACGGCAATGCCATTGCAATCAAATAGTATTCAGACACTTGAGTGCAAGAAAAGATATGTCTTGTCAAACGGGAAGATACAATCAGTACGAAAGGTCAAAACCTTAATGGAAGATTACCCCGAGGCGTTAGATTTATATGACTCCGGGACAACTTTATGCAATTTAAGCAACGCGTGTGCTGGCGGGATTCTTGTGATCTGCTTTGTTGCAACCGAAGTATCAAACGGCATTAAAGATCAATCGAAAGGAAAAACAATTGCTTTTATCGGACTGGGCATATCCGGTGCTTTAATTATTTCGGGTATTGTGCTGGCTTCATCAGGAAAACACAAGATTCGCAATTCGGTAAGAATTTATAATTCCGCTATCAACAAGCCTGTCGCCTGCAAACTTAATTTCGGCATAATGGGCGACGGTATTGGCCTTGCATTAAGATTTTAGGCAGGTGTGCTATTCGGGCCGGCCAAGCTTCAATTTAGCATAGAAGGACCAGGATAATCCCAGACTTGCATAAGGTCCGTTCCATTTAGCACTTACCGGGTCGTCATTTACATACAATGTATACCATCCATCGCTTTCTTTATGTGACTCTTTGATTTTCATGAACCGCTGTCCAACACGAAAGCTTGCCTGTATTCTTCTTGAAATTATCCAGTCGGCCCCGACGGCAAGATGAAGCCCTGCTCCGAAATCTGCTGAGTTATCATATTTTTCAGATCCAATTTTAATGTATCCGCTCATAAAATTTATATCGAAGCCAGGTTCAAAAATAGCGAATAGGTTTTTTTTATGATTTAATGAATGACCGTAAAATAATATGATATTGTAATAGAACGATCTTAAACTTATTTCATTTGATCCATCAGCGTTTGTTGAATAAATTGCATCCTTCGGTGTATGGATCAGTTGCAGCTCATCTCCTATAATGTTTCTTCCTGCCTGGCCTATTACAAAGGAAGTCTTCAGATCTAAAGAGTAATAAACAGGCTTCCATTTTATTTCGGGAGTGTTAGTCGGGTTCCAGTTTTGCCAGAATAGAAGGAGGTTATCAGATCCATTCCGGTTAGAGTAGTTACCGCTGATACCAACACTTATTTTCCACACTCCCATTTTGCCT
>PMIG01000208.1 GCA_003157055.1 Bacteroidales bacterium
GGTGACCGGTGACCGGTGACCGGTTGCCGGAAATTAAGCACTATCGGATCGAGTTACTTTAAGGATACCTTTTATAGAATGGATTTTTCTCATAATTCCATGAAGGACATCATTATTGGGAACCATTATATTAAGCATCCCTTCAAACAGGCCATCGTCCATTTTATAGTTGAAACTCCGTATTGTTACATTATTGGCTGCAAGAACATCGGCTATTCTATTCACCATGCCGATATCTTCTACTCCTGTAATTTTCACGGATGCTACGAAAGAGGGAGCAGCTTTAGTTTTGGTCCACTTTGCCGAGACCACTCTGTATGGATATCTCGACATCATGTTATGGGCATTTGGACAGCCACGCCTATGTATCTTAATCCCTTCCGAGATTGTCACGAATCCAAATATTGAATCTCCGAAAACAGGATTGCAACATTTTGCCAGATGGTAATCCAGACCCTCTACCCTGTCTTCAATTACAAGAAAATCAGAATATTGAGATTCAGGCAATTCCCTGGTTTCTTTTTCCTGTACTAATGATGCCGGCTCAGTAAGCGCAGGAGTTTCCTCTTTCAAAAGAACCTCTTTAATCTCGAGAAGTTCAATTTTACCCTCTTCGATCAGGAAATAGAGATCCTGTGCTGTCTTTAAGTCGTAATGGTTAATCAGCTTCTGAATCGATATATCACCATATGGAATCTTCCAGTTCTTAAGCCGGCGCAGGAGCATCTCTTTCCCATCGGCAGCTGCTTTGACTTTTTCTTCATTCAGAACCTGCTTTATCTTTGTCCTGGCTTTGTTTGTTACCACAAACGAAAGCCAATCCTGTTTAGGCTTTTGATTCTTTGATCTGATTATATCGACATGATCGCCATTCTGAAGAATATATCTTATTGTGACGTTTCTCCCATTTACTTTACCGCCAACGCATGATGCACCGACCGCAGTATGAATATCGAATGCAAAATCGAGAACGGTGGCCCCTGAAGGAAGTTGCTTAAGGTCGCCCTTAGGTGTAAAAACGAATACTTCATCGGTATATAATCCCGATCTTACCTGGTCAAGGAATGAAGCATCCTCTTTTTCGGATGATTCAAGTATCTCCCTCATTCTGGTCAGCCATGTATCCAGTCCCCCTTCTCCCTTTATTCCTTTGTAACGGAAGTGAGCAGCCAGGCCTTTTTCCGCTATCTCGTCCATCCTTTCAGAGCGAATCTGAACTTCGACCCATTTACCCCGGGGACCAATTACAGTAGTGTGCAGCGATTCGTAACCGTTTGATTTTGGAACTGAGATCCAGTCGCGGAGCCTGCTGGGGTTTGGCTGGTACAGGTCGGTTACAACAGAATAGGCTCTCCAGCATTCCGATTTTTCGTTTTCTTCATCACTTTTAATAATGATCCTCACGGCAAAGAGATCGTACACCTCTTCAAAATCGACACCCTGCTTTTTCATTTTAAGCAGAATGGAATGTATTGATTTTGTGCGGCTTTTGATAGTGAACCTGAAGTTTTGCTTTTCAAGTTTCTCCTGTAGCGGAACAGAGAATTCCTTAATAAACCTGTTCCTTGAAGCGGTTGTCTGCTTCAGGCGGTTTTCTATATATTGATATTGTTCGGGCTCAAGATACTTTACTGCCAGATCCTCAAGTTCCGATTTAATGTTATAAAATCCGAGGCGGTGCGCCAAAGGTGCGTAAAGAAAATATGTTTCTGATGCAAGCGGTAACCTCTCTTTTTCAGGTGCATTATCGAGGTTGCGCATATATTCAAGCCTTTCAACCAGTTTTATGAGGATAACGCGGACGTCATCTGCAAGGCTGAGCAACAGTTTCCGGAAGTTCTCAGCCTGGAATGACGACTGCATAGAGTCTATTCCCGTGACCCTTGAAAAGCCATCAAGTATCTCCACAACCTTTTTGCCGAATTCCTTTTCAATATCCTTTTTACTGATTTCAAGGTTGTCGACGGAATCATGAAGAAGAGCAGTGACTATTGATGTAAGCCCTAATCCCATCTCCCCGGCGATGATCCTGGCAACAGAAAGCGCGTGGAGTATCTGGGGCTCGCCGGTCAGGATCACTTTATCGCCGCAAGCATTTACCGCAAGATCAAGAGCTCTCCTGATCACTTTATTGTCTTCCGCAGCGACCGAGTTTCTTGAGGCCTTGAGAAGAGCCCTGTATCCCGATTGAATCTTTTCTGGTTCCAATTTAATCCTGATTTATTGTTCCAAAAGATCTGCACAAATATAGATGAACCTGCAATTAGTTGTGTAATTCTTAAAAAAAATCCCCGGAACTTCCTTCAGCCCGGGGATCCTGATATTTAATATCAAAAATTATCTGAAAGATATTCCCAGGCCTGTTGAGACAACGTTATACTGTGCCCTGGTATAATCTGCAAAAATCGTTATTACTGCAAGTTTAATCCTGAAACCTGCGTTGGCTCTGAGTCCCGAGAAATTCTTAATGTTCATTTTGGGAAAATCACTGCCGTCCTTGATGCTTCCGCTTCCGGCAACATCATTATATTCAACATGTGGTGTACCACTGACAACAATAACCGGTGCAGGAAAATATCCCTGAAGTTTTACTGAAGTTTTTGTTTTGCTGTACCCGAGACCAGCATAGAAAGTGATTATTTTCAGGTTGACTGAACCTATCGCGCTTATATTCAGAGCATCTACTATAGTGTTAAGGTTCTGGTTGCTGAAATAGGTCAAAGGATTTATTGTTGTATAATTCCACGTAACCCCACCATCAGGCTGAAGGCTTATTGGGACATTCCCGGTCATCCTTGTATATCCTGCAAAGATTGAAGCATCCAAAGGCAGAAGCTTATTACCAGGTATATATTGCATTATGCTGTGCATCAATCCGACACCCCACATGGAAACATCACCTCCCTTAATCGGAATTTTTGGCAGGAATCTTGCCTTTAATTCGGTACCAAGCGGAAGACCTATTCCTATCTGCACCATTGGGACAGGTATGTACTTCCAGTTGGTTCCCGGAGGAGTGTTAAAGGTGGCAAGAGTATATGCTCCTTCTTTATAGGTCATTGATGGTCCGGAGGTATTGGGGCCTGAAACAGATGAGGCTATCCCGATTCCTGTTAATGATGATGAGAGTCCGATTTTAGTAATATCGAAAGTCCCCGCAGATTCCGGAACTACGCCGACGTTTAATGAGGCAGTAACATCAAATCCACCAAGTTTATGAGGCTTTGCTGTATTATACCAGCTTCCGTTCAGTCCGGCTCCGAAAGCATTTGCCCAGGGTGATATATATGCCTGTATAAATTTTACCGCATCAGCAGGGGAGCTTCTCAGGAAGTCGACGTTGCTGAATTGTGAGAATGCAGCTGAAGAGATAAATAATGAACTAAATATCAAAGCTGCGACTCGTCTGTTAGTTGGTTTGCTCATTTCTTTATTGGTTAGTTCGGTTTATTTAACAAATATAGAAAAATCCTGATATAAAATTATCAGGATGATTCTCTATTCAATAACAACTGAAGAGCCATAAAGGTTGCATCTGAAACAGAATAAAACTCCTATTTTTCTGATTTCTTCTTTTCAGCATTATCAAGTTGTTCCAACTCTTGAATTCCTGTCTCTTTCGAAATTTGTGATAATTGTTTCAGGTCTATATCTCCCCTGATGGATATAAGAGAGTTTTTATTATCGCCTCCTGAGATTAATAGGAACTCCGATATTTTGCTTCCATTTTTGCGAACCAGGAACTTGGTAACCTCCTTCTGTTCCTTAACAACCATAAGTTCCTCATAAGCAGAGAAATCAATCTTTTTTGAAAGCTCTGCATAAAAGTTTACCTTGTTGAGATTCAATGAATCCTCAGTAAGTATCCTAATGGACGTAATTTTTGGTACCGGATTATCCTTACTGTTTTCATCTCCGCTCATCTGGGCAAACATTCCGAGCATTTTGCCAGAGATATAGACAGAGGTAAATCCTTCCTTATCCGAATACTTATCGAACAGCTCGTCAATCGGATTAGTCTGTGCCCTGACTGCCAGGCAGAACATAATCGCTGTAAATATCAATAATGACTTTTTCATTTCGATCGTTATTTATATTATTTTCTATTTATTATTTCAATATTCGCATTTGAAAATTTGTCAAGCATCCTTATTTGCTTAAGGTTACCCGTAAGTACCGAAGCAGATTTGCTGACCGAACCAAGCCCGGACTGAGCAGCCCTGGCAACCTTTCTTACAGGTTCAAGTGCCGATGTTCCTTTGTTCAGCTTATACGAAACCTCGGTCAGAATCTTCATTGTTTCAGCATATGCCAGGCGAGGATCAGAGAAGGTATCTTTGGGTTCAGAATGATGTTTCAGCATGAAATATGAAGCAATAAGTATCAGTAATCCGGCTGCAATGCTCATTACTGTATATCTTCGGATTATCGGAGTCCGATTCATTTTTGGCTCTTCAAGATGATCAATGGCAATCTTGATTCTTGTTTCGAGTTCATCATCGGGAGCAGCAATTTGACCTGACGCTGAATAGAGCCGGAAGATCTCCTTTTCAGCTTCATAGCCGGGAAGGACATCTTTGCCTGAGAAATATTCTTTAAGTCTCAGTTCCTCTTCTATCGAAGTCTCTCCGTTATAATACTTCTCCAGCAGTTCTTTCAGAAGTTCCTCTTTCATATGAGCGTTTTAAATATTCCTCTTTAATAATCTGCCGTGCCCTCGACACGGATACCCTTATGCTATTTACATTTGCTCCTGTAATTGACGATATCTCCTCGTACGAAAGTCCGTCTATTTCCCTTAGCTGCACAAGTTCCCTTAAATTTGGAACCAGACCGGATATTATCTTTCTGACAATCTCACTTGTTTCTTTAGCTGCCATTTGATCGTACGGTGAAACAGGATTTTCAATGTTCATTTTTGCGGGCATTTCAATTCCTCCGTCACTAAACTTTCTTCTCCTGACCACATCGATACATTTATTTTTAACTATTGTAACAGCAATTGCTTCAATATTATCATATTCATCGAGCTTATCTCCCATTGTCCACATTTTCATGAAAACCTCCTGAACAGTATCTTCGGCTTCCGGCTTGTTCTTAACAATCCTGAATGCTATCATGAACAGTTTCCTGTATTGCGAATGGATTATTTCATCAAATCTTTTCCGGGTCATCAGTCATGACAGCTTTATGCTGTTTCAGCTCAAAGATACAAACATCATTGTTCAGTCCACATTGCAGGTCAGGTTCCTGCAATGATCTTTCTTAATATTTACTGAAAACTTTTTTGCATCCTGAACTGAAAAAGAGCCTTTTATCTGGATCACAACATTGTGTTCACCTCCCGCAACCATCAGGAATTCATTGAATTCATTGCCGTGTCCCTTAACAAGCAGAATCGTGTTCTGGTCATAGCTTTTAATGCGCATGAATTCTTCATATCCTTCTGTATCGAGGTTCTTCATCACCATATTATAGAAATCCGGAACCTTTGCCTGATCATCCTTCTGAGCGATCAGCCTGAACTCGGTAACTTCCTGCGGTAAGCCTTCTTCATCGTCATTATCGCTGCTTGTCACAAATTTCAGCAGATTCCCGCTCAGATGCATTGTATAAAAGTTATCCTTATCGGAATACGAATCAAAAAGCCTGTCGACGGACCTCTGTCCGCATGCTGAAATGGATATCACCATTAAAATGGCACAAAACGTTCTTTTCATAATAACTTGTTTAAGTTGATTAATAAAGTTTTCTGATGAAGACGATCATGTGACCAATTCATTACAGGAAAATCAGGAAATTTTTGAAAAAAGAATACAGGTGGACTTCTACTTTATAGGAGAACCCGGTTCTCTGGAAATTGAATAATAATATCCTCTGTCAATAAGCGTCGGAACAATTCGCTGGAAGAGAGCTGTAAATCTGCCCTCCCATGTCAATATCTTATATCTTTTCTTTTTTCTGATGCCTTTAAGCACCCATTTTGCGACATGTTGAGGTGACATAAGCTTGTCTTCGATCCTGGGAGATGAACCCTGTTCCGATCCATCTCCAGTTAGCGCATGCTTCCTGATCTCAGATTCGGTATATCCGGGTGCTAATATCATTACATGCAAGCCTTTTTTCAGGTTTTCTATCCTGATTGTCTCCATGAAGCCATGAATTGCAAATTTTGATGCAGAATACCCTGTTCGGCCTGGTAATCCATGGAATCCGGCTACCGAAGATATTGCAACCAGGGATCCTTTGTTCGCAACCAGGTATGGAAGAGCATATTTCGTACAATAAACCGTACCCCAGAAGTTCACATCCATTAACCTGTGGAGGACTTTGAGGTTGACATCATTGAAGGAGGCCCGCATCGAGATTCCTGCATTATTGACCAGGATATTCAAAGAGCCATATCTTTCAACAGTCTTTTCAACAAGGTTCCTGCATTCTTCTTCGACAGTTACATCTGTTTTAACAAAGGATGCGTCAAGGCTTTTTGCTTTAAGATCAGCAACGATTGCAGAGAGTCTCTCAGAAGACCTTGCGGCCAGCATCACCTTGCTGCCTTTGGCAGCGAATTCACGTGCTATCGCCTCACCAATTCCGGATGAGGCGCCGGTGACAATGACTACCTTATCTTTAAACATGGGTTTGACAGATTCAAAATTATTGTATTCCATCTAAAAATACAATAGTTATCAACTTGCTGTTCATTCCAAAAAACAAAAAATGAAAAAATGAATTCGTGCTTTGCAATAATTTAAAATTATCATACATTTGCACTCGCAAATTTATCAGGATGATTTAGTAGCTCAGTTGGTAGAGCATTCCGCTTTGC
>PMIG01000266.1 GCA_003157055.1 Bacteroidales bacterium
GATGCATGCTATAATGCCTGCCCTCTTGGCATTCCTCTTAACCTTCTTACAAAGAGAATGCTGATTGACGCAAAAGAACATTTCGGAGGATATCAGCCTTCTATCAAGGCCGACCACCTGATGTCGACATATAAACCTGAGGATAAGGATAATTTTATAATGTAACAATGAAGAGTGACAGACGATTAGTCAGGAAAGGCTCGCTTGAAAAGCTTTTTGAAGTACTGAAGGGGGACAACAGACAGGTTTATGCCCCATTTTCAAGAAACGGCAGAACCACTTATCGCAAAACTGAAAAATTCAGCGATATAGCGACTGATTATATACAGACAACCCAGTCTTCAAAGGAAGTTTCATTTCCCAGAACCGAAAAGATACTCGATTATTCCAAAAATGAAGATGGAATGTCAGTAAAGGGAATTGAACCTGACCAGATACCCCAGATAATGCTATGGGGAATAAGGCCATGCGACGCACTGGGAATAGGAGAGCTTAGTTCAATATTCAACTGGGATTACAAGGATGAGATTTATAATAACCGACTTTCTAAAGTCACCGTGCTCGGATTCAGCTGCGGCAAAGCTGATGAATACTGTTTCTGTACCTCAGTTGGAGGCAATCCCGGTAATACCGATGGCAGTGATATTCTTTTCACGCAGCTTGGTGAGAATGGCGATTATCTGGCAGAGATACTGACTGAGAAAGGTGAGAAAGTTATTGCGCTTTCACCTGAACTTTTTGAGACAGCAGGGAATATTGAAAAGGAGAAATTCCTTGCTGATGTACCTGTTAAGTTCAGTCACAAGGAGATATTTGGCAAGCTTGAGAAATTCTTCGAAAGTGATGAATGGGTAGAGCAATCGCTAAGGTGCATTGGATGCGGAGCCTGTGCTTACGTATGTCCTACATGCGCATGCTTTGATATTCAGGATGATTCGCACGGGAAACTTGGATCGCGGGTAAGATGCTGGGATTCATGCGGATTCTCGCTCTTTACCCTTCATACTTCCGGCCACAACCCGCGCAATGTGCAATCAGCCCGCTGGAGACAAAGGATTATGCATAAATTCTCCTATATGCCTGAAAGACTTTCCGTTTACGGTTGCACTGGCTGTGGACGATGCAGCCGTGCCTGTCCGGCAGATATGAATATTCTTGAACATCTAATTTCAATAAAAGAGGCAGTTCTATGACAAACAACCTATATATGCCCTATCAGATGAAGGTTGAAAGGATAACCTATGAGGCACCCGGTGTAAAGACATTCATGCTCAGATTTGTTAATGAAGAAGATCAGAATAAGTTCGATTTCAGGGCTGGGCAGTTCGGTGAATATTCAGTATATGGAGTTGGCGAATCGACATTCTGCATTGCATCATCACCAACCCGAAAAGGATATATAGAATGTACATTCAGGCAGACTGGAAAAGTTACTAATGCCCTATCTGATTGCGAAGAAGGCAGTATAATTGGATTCCGCGGCCCATACGGTAATACTTTTCCCCTTGACGAATGGAAAGGCAAAAGCCTTCTCTTCATTGCCGGAGGAATAGCTCTTCCGCCCATGCGCTGCGTTATATGGAATGCTCTCGACCTCCGTGAAAATTTCAAGGATATTACAATTATCTACGGTGCCAGGAGCACTAAGGATCTCGTATACAAGCATGAATTGCAGGATTGGGGAAGCCGCCCTGATGTAAAGCTTATTACGACTGTCGATCCTGGAGGTGAATCTCCTGATTGGAAAGGTGAAGTGGGTTTTGTTCCGACGATTGTTGAAAAAGTTGCACCTTCTTCAATGGATACAATAGCAATAGTATGCGGTCCTCCGGTTATGATTAAGTATACTTTTCCGGTGCTTGCCAAGCTGGGTTTTAGTGACGAAAATATATTTACAACACTGGAAAACCGCATGAAATGCGGCTTCGGGAAATGCGGCCGCTGTAATGTAGGGAAGGTCTATGTCTGCAAGGATGGCCCTGTATTCACACTTGCGCAGCTAAACAAGCTGCCGGATGAATACTGACCCCCGGCATCCGCCTGCTGGCGGATTGCCTGCCCCCTGAAGGGGGCAAAAATTGTTTACTATATTAAGCTCCCTTTAGGGTGTTGGGGGTTATTGCGCTACTTTTTCCGTTGCCATAACCAGCTTGAAGTTACGTCTCACCCCGATTTCAAGAACATCAACAAGATCCTGTATGTTAAGGCTTTTTGCGAACCTCAGGATAATAGTCGGGCTTTCAATATTTCTGGTCTGGTCGATAAGTTCCTGCTCAAGCTGCCCGAACTGAACCTCTTTCTGATTTACATAATACCTTTTATCCGCAGTAACCGTAAGGTTGATCTGCTGCTTATTTATATCCTGCGCGGATTTTGAATTCGGAAGAAGAACTTTGATCACATTCGGATTGGCCAGGGTGGAAACAATGAGGAAGAATAGAAGCAGAAAGAACATAATATCATTCAGGGACGAGGTGCTTACCTCGGGCTTGAATTGCCTGTTTCTTCTAATATTCATCTCAGAAAGCTTTTAGAAACTGTATAAGCGATTCCTGCAACTTAATCATATACCTGTCGATCATCATCTGTAAAAGATGGTATCCGGTATAAGCCAGAACACCAACGATCAGGCCGGTTCCGCTGCATATCATTTTCTGGTACAATCCACCTGATATAATCCCTATACTTATATTATCTGCAAGCGATATGTTATAGAAAATTTTGATTACCCCTGCTATAGTACCAACGAATCCAAGCATGGGTGCAATACCAGCGATTATACCAAGGTATCCCAAATGGTTTTCCATCTTTGTGACCATAAGGTTCGTTGTTGTTTCCAGATTCCTTTCAACGTCAGCGGATGTCTTTCCGGAGCTTTCAATTCCGCTTTCCATGATCCTTCCAAGAGCACTCTGGTCATTGCTGGCCATTGTCATCGCTTTATCAGGATTTTTCGCCTTCAGTTCACTAATAACAGAAGGTATTAGGTTCCTGTCAATAGCTGATAATTTCCTGATGTACACATATCTTTCTATAAAGAGATAGACACTTATGACAGAGAGCAGCAGGATCGGAATCATAATTATCCCCCCTTTCATCATAAGGTCGAGAATGCTTGTAACCTGGCCGTTTGCGACCGTTGGAACGGCTCCGGGGAGAGTTGATATTAAGAAATGAACCATATTGAATAATTTTAAATTTCTTATTTTCTTAAATAGTGACTAAAATGTTTCGCAAATATAAGTAAAGGATCAAATAAAAATCTCATCGGGATATTCAATACCCGCAAGAAAAAGAGCTTTGGCAGGGGCCGATTTTCCTGCCCTGCACCTGTCGCTGGCAATAATTATTTCCCTGAATTCACTCAATCCCATCTTCCCTCTGCCTATTTCAATCATTGTACCTGTAATTGCCCTTACCATATCCCGAAGGAATCTGTCGGCCCTTATAGTAAATACAATCCCGTTCAACTCCTCATCCCATAAAGCAGAAAAGATTTTGCATATGTTTGTATTATTATTTGAATGAAGCTTGCTGAAACTTGTAAAGTCATTCTGTTCCATGAGGATTGTACAAGCCTGATTCATTAAATCAATATCCAGATTTCCATGGACAAACCATGCTGATTCTTCACGGAAAGGATCTTTTACACTGGAAATATAGTACTTATAGGTTCTTGACAGCGCGCTGAATCGTGCATGAGCATCCGGCAGGACCTTTCTGATCCGGGAGATAGAAATATCCTTTGGAAGATAACGGTTTAATCTGAATACCAGGTTTCTACGAGTATCTATATCACTTGCTTCGCTCTCAAAATGCGCGCAGAAAAATAATGCATGGACACCAGTGTCGGTTCTGCCTGCACCTGTTGTTGTGATTTCTTCTTCAAGCACCCTGCTCATGGCTTCATTAAGGATCTTCTGGACCGTAACAGCGTTGGGCTGTAGCTGCCAGCCATGGTAGGATGTTCCTTTATATGAGATAAATATAAAATAGCGTGTTTTCATGGGACTCATTCTGCAAATATACTTATTCGAAAAAATATTCAAAATCTTAATATTTAATAAGAACGATCTGTTTGAGAATCGATTTAAAATGTAATTTTACTTCAGTCAATAGATTATTTGATTATTTATTAAACCTAATATTTACGCTATGACAGAACAGAAAAATACGCAGGCGGCTGGTATGGCCTTCATGGGAATGATATTCTTCCTGTTTGGTTTCGTCACTACTTTTAATATTACCCTGGCTGACAAGTTCAAGGCAGTCTTCGAACTGTCGAATTTCCAGGCCCAGCTGGTGAACGGTGCCTTTTTCTTTACATATTTCTTATTGTCTTTTGCATGCGGCAGCATTATCAAGAAGATTGGTTATAAAGCCGGCGTTATTTTTGGGCTTATACTGGTAGCTGTCGGCAGTTTCCTTTTCTATCCAGCTGCAAAGGTATTGTCATTTCCGTTTTTTCTGTTTGCCATCTTTGTAATGGCCAGTGGTGTTGTCTTTCTCCAGGTTGCTGCAAATCCTTATGTTACTGCCCTTGGACCATCAGAGACTGCATCCGGTAGGCTGAATCTGACGCAGGCTCTTAATTCGATCGCAACCTATTTAGCACCCCTGATCGCCAGTGTATTCGTTTTTAAGGCAGCCTCCAATGCACTTACTCCGGCTGATGCAGCCAAATCAGTGCCCACACCGTTTCTGATCATTGGTATTATAGTACTTATTATAGCAGTGGTCATCTACTTCCTTAAATTGCCTGTAATCCCTACTCAGGGAGAAGAGAAAAAAAGCGTATGGAAGTACCCTCATGTGATACTCGGTGCTGTTGGTATTTTCTTTTATGTAGGTGCAGAGGTGGGAACAGCTGCTATGCTTCAGAGATATTTCCAGGAAGCATTGCATATGTTACGCTCCGATGCAGCAAAAATGATAGCCTTATACTGGGGTGGTGCCATGGTAGGCAGGTTCTATGGTTCATTCATGCTTTCAAATGTTGAAAAATCAAAGAAATACATCTATGCTGCCCTTGTTGTTGCTCTTGCATTATTTGTTGGATGGTTTGTAAGGCGTCAGATTACTGATGGCCTGATCTTCGCAGGGATTGCTGTCATTAACTATCTTGCTATACAACTGGGAAGGGGAAAAGCCGCAAGGTCGCTTGCCGTGTTTGGTATTATTGCAGCGTTGCTCCTGTTTGTTGTAATGGGACTGAACGGAAGCTGGCTGTTATGGGCTGGACTCTCAGTAGGCTTCTTTAACTCGATAATGTTTCCTAATATTTTTGCACTGGGTGTCGACGGTCTCGATAAAGGTGAACTCAGCATGGCTTCAGGCCTCATCAATACACTGATCGTAGGTGGTGCAATTGTCCCTGTTCTGATGGGTCTTATAGCTGATGGAATGGGTGTTAAATTTGCATTTATTCTTCCGATAATCTGCTACCTCTATATCGTATTCTTTGCACTTGTAGGAAGCAAGCATAAATAGGTTATAGAATTTAAAGTATTTCTGAAACAACACTGAAGGCCGCCTCGTTTTATTTTGAGACGGTCTTTATGTTTAATTCCTGACAATTATTATTTTTACAATCAATCATAACTCCAAAATCAAATATCCATGGCTATAAGTGAAAACCTGATCAAAAAGATTAATAATGGCGACAACAAGGCTTTCCGTGAATTGTACGGTACTGATCCTGCTGAATTAAAACGGAATGCAAAGAGATACACTGACATGCTCAGGCAGTTCAATTCAGCATTCGGAAGCAGGAAAGTTGAGTTCTTCAGTTCACCGGGCCGAACTGAGATCGGCGGGAATCACACAGATCACAACTGGGGTCGCGTACTTGCAGGTGCTGTTAACCTCGATAACGTATGTGTTGCAGGAAAAAATGATTCCAACGTAATACATATTTTATCGGAAGGTTATCCCAGATTCGATGTGGACCTGTCATCCCTTAAGCCTGATAAGAAGGAACATCTGACTTCTGCTGCTCTTGTAAGGGGTATCTGCTCACGTTTTAAGGAATCGGGATATGCTATCGGCGGCTTTGATGCCTGCATTGACGGAGGAGTGCCCAAAGGTTCCGGACTTAGTTCATCAGCCTCATTTGAAGTTCTTATCGGTGCAATTCTAAGTCAGCTTTTCAATAACGGGAATGTTGATCCCATTCAGAACGCAATCATAGGGCAGTATTCCGAGAACAACTATTTTGGAAAGCCATGTGGATTGATGGATCAGACCGCATGTGCCATGGGAGGACTGATAACGATCGATTTCAAGGATCCCTCCAGGCCTGTTGTGAAAAAAGTGAACTTTGATTTTGTTGCTACAGGTTTCTCTCTTGTAATTACTGATACAGGCGGCAATCATGCTGACCTCAATGAAGAATATGCCTCGCTTCCCAGCGATATGAAAGCAGTAGCTGCAGAACTGGGCGCCAAGGTACTGCGTCAGGTCACTCTGGAACAGATAATAGACATCATTCCGAAGATCAGGGAAAAGGTAGGCGACCGCGCCATACTCCGTTCCATTCATTTCCAGGGCGATAATCAGCGTGTTGCTGATCAGGTGGCTGCCCTTGAAAGAAATGACTTTAAGGCATTCCTTGGAATGGTAATCGAATCGGGTTACAGTTCCTTTATGTACAACCAGAATATTTACCCGGTTAACAATGTCAGGGAACAGGGAGTATCTCTTGCACTGGCATTGAGCGAACTTGTTCTCACGGGTGAGGGAGCATGGCGTGTTCATGGCGGCGGATTTGCTGGAACAATCCAGGCATTCGTGCCGCAGAAGCTTCTCAATAAGTACATAAAAACCCTGGAACATGTTTATGGAAAAGATTCATGCCATAATCTGTTTATAAGGCATCAGGGGGCAGGAAAAGTTGAATTATAATTACTTGAAAATATATAGACTAAATTTTAACTATAAAATCAATCATGAATATCATCCCGGAAGAATCGTTCAAAGGAGTGCATCATGGGAAACAAACCAGCCTTCATACTCTAAAGAATAAGAACGGGCTTGTAGCTCAGATAACAAATTACGGAGGCATCATCGTGAGCATTCAGGTTCCTGATCGTAACGGAAAGCTGGCGGATATTGTCCAGGGTTATGACACCATCGGTGAATATATAAATGGTAACGGGCCCTATATGGGTGCTGTATGCGGACGCTGTGCCAACCGCATTGCAAAAGGCGAATTCAGCCTCTCAGGCAAAAAATACAAACTGGCTGTCAATAATGGCCCCAACCACTTACATGGCGGCATAACAGGTTTCAGCAAGATTGTCTGGGATGTTGTCAAATCATCCCCTTCAACCCTGAAGCTGGAGTACCATTCGGCAGATGGTGAAGAAGGCTATCCAGGAAATATCACAGTATCAGTTACATACACTCTTACTGATGAAAACGAACTCCGGCTCGGTTACCTGGCTAATACTGATAAAACTACTGTTGTGAACCTTGCAGGTCATTCATATTTCAACCTTGCAGGTGAAGGATCAGGTAGCATTTATAGCCAGGAGCTGATGATCAATGCTGATTTCTTCACACCTATGGACGAAACATCTATACCTACTGGGGAGATTCGAATGGTGAAAGGCACTCCTTTTGATTTCACAAAAGTGAAGAAGATAGGAGAGGACATTGATAAGGCTGATGAACAGCTTAAATTCGGTGCAGGATACGATCATAACTTCGTTCTGAACCATCGTACCGGCGACCTGGGACTTGCTGCATCTGCTTGTGATCCGCTGTCAGGAAGGGTTATGGAAGTTTACACAACACAACCTGGTGTGCAGTTATATTCTGCTAACTGGATCAATGGCGAGAAAGGTAAAGGAGGTAAGAAATATGGCCGGCGCTGGGCATTCGCACTTGAGACCCAGCATTTTCCGGATGCCATCAATAAACCGCACTTCCCTTCGACGATCCTGAATCCAGGAGAAGAATATAAACACATATGTGCATATAAGTTCAGTGTTAAAAAGTAATTATCAAATCATAAAACTTACAAAAATGGAAGACAAAAAAAACAAATTCCTGTTCCCTCTGATTGTGATGGCCTCGATGTTTTTCTTGTTAGGCTTTATCACTACCATGAACAACTCACTTATCAATTACCTCAGGGATGCCTTCAGGCTCAACGAAGTTGAGAAGCAACTGCCAAACACTTTCTTTTACGGAGCCTACATTCTGTCAATACCAGTTGGGTATCTGCTGAATCGTATTGGTTATAAAAACGGTGTACTGACCGGGCTTGGATTAGTGAGCTTAGGATTCTTCCTTTGCATACCGGGTGTTGCAGCCGGATATTACGGGTTTTTGTGTGCTGTCTCCGTATTTGCCATTGGTGTTGTTTTATTGCAGGTAGCTGCCAATCCTTATGTCAATGCCCTTGGTACTCCTGAAACTGCCGCCAGTCGTCTGACTCTTACCAATGCTCTTAACTCCCTGGCGACTGTAATTGCACCATTATTTGTTTCCATTCTGATCGTTTCAGCAAATACAGGAGGGGCTTCTGATCCCAAAACTGTCCAGGGCCCATTTGCAGGCATAGGAATAGCAACACTTGTCATTGTCGTAATAATGTTCTTCCTCAAGCTGCCCGAAATAAAAGAGGGTGATCCAGCCGAAGGAGTTGTAAGTAAAGTCAAATCGAGTGCTTATAAATATCCGCATATGTGGCTCGGCTCTCTTGCCATTTTCTTTTATATGGGCGTTGAAATAGGGATCCCAAGTTTCTTTGCCGATTATTCAGCCAAGCTTCACTTCTCATTTGATGGCGAAATGCGGACAAAATTGCTGGCTTATTACTGGGCCGGACTGATGGTGGACCGTGTCGCAGGTATTTTCATTCTGAGGAAGTATTCTGCAAGAACAATCCTCAGCTTCAATGCGATCTGCGGAGCTGTGATGTTGTTGCTATCTCTCGTGCTGGGCAGCATGGGAATGGACAAGGTCGCACTTGTATTATTTCTTGGAACCGGATTAATGCATTCGATCATGTGGCCATGTATTTACAACCTTGCTCTTGAAGACCTCGGCCCTCATTCCAAAGTCGGATCAGGAGTAATTGCCACATCCGTAATCGGAGCTGCAATATTACCGATCATGATGGGAGGCATTCAGAAGAGCGTTGGCCTTATCGTTGCAATCAGCTGCCTGTTTATCTATTATGCATATATTACCTTCTTTGCAGTAAAAGGATCGAAGATAAGATCATGATAAAACGGGGCTTTGCCAGTGATAATAATGCAGGTGCTCATCCTGAAATACTTAAAGAGCTTGCCAGGATCAATACTGGTCATGAGATCGGCTATGGCGGAGACAGATATACGGCAGAGGCCAGGGAGCTATTTAAACAGCACCTTGGCCCGGATGCCGAAGTATTCTTTGTCTTTACAGGGACAGCTGCCAACGTTCTTGGGATAAGCAGTGTAGCACGCTCATGGAATACTATCGTGACTGCTAATACTGCTCACCTTAATACTGATGAATGCGGGGCACCTGAAAAATTTATAGGATGCAAGGTTCTGACCGTCGATACTCCCGATGGCAAGATCACTGTAGAAATGATTAAAAAGCATATTCAAGGCTTCGGCTTTGAGCATCATTCCCAGCCAAAGATCATTTCAATAACTCAGTCCACTGAAATGGGAACAGTTTACACCTTAGAAGAGATAAAAAGGATAGCTGCCTATACCCATTCACAAGGACTTCTTCTGCATATGGATGGTGCCAGGCTTGCGAATGCTGCGATCAATCTCGGCCTTCCCTTCAGGGAATTTACGACTGATGCCGGCGTCGATGTGTTGTCGTTTGGCGGAACAAAGAACGGATTGATGGCAGGGGAGGCCATCTGCTTCCTTAAGCCTGGGCTGACTCCCGATTTTAAATATATCAGAAAGCAGGGAATGCAGCTTGCCTCA
>PMIG01000328.1 GCA_003157055.1 Bacteroidales bacterium
AACTTTCGTATTTTTAAAGAAAAAAGCATGGATTACAATATCAAACTTAGGAATGGTCAGGTATTAAAAGGAATGATAAACAGCCCTGGCGAGAATGTTCGCGCCATTGTTGTTTTTGTTCATGGGCTTGGAGAGCATATCCATCGTTACGAAGAATGGTCAGGGCTGCTTGGCAGAGAAGGTATAGGTTTTACCGGTGTTGATCTGCCAGGTCATGGTCTGTCTGATGGAGCGAGAGGATATATTAAGAATTATTCCGTCACCGATGAGATGATAGGAATCCTCCTTGAGAGTGCTGGAAACACTTTTCCGGGGATACCAATATTCATTTACGGGCATAGCCTGGGAGGAGGAATAGTACTGGATTACCTGGTCAGGAAAAACCCTCCAGTAAAGGGCGCTATAGTTACATCACCATGGCTAATACTCTCTTTCCAGCCCGGCAAAGCTAAACTTGCCATTGCCTCTATAATGAAAAGCATTATGCCCGGACTTATTCAACCTTCCGGACTTGTTGTTGAACATATTTCTCACGTTAAGGAGGTCGTTGATAAGTATATGGCCGATCAGCTGGTTCATGATAAGATCTCTGTTTCTCTCTTCCATAGTGCCATGGCCGCGGCAAAGTATTCTCTTGCTCATGCTTCAGAACTTAAGGTTCCGACTCTTATTATGCATGGCAGCGATGATCAGATATGCTCCCCTGAAGGGAGCCGCAGATTTGCAGCAAAAACCCCGATGGTTGAGTTGAAAATATGGCCAGGCGGATATCATGAGCTTCATAATGAGACATTTAAGAATGAAGTGTTCCTTTACATGATGAAGTGGATAAATTCCAGACTTTCATAAAGGTTATTGCCTGTAATAATGGAATTAAGAACTACTTTTAATATTACTCCTTCCCCGGTAAAGATCACTTATGATGATCCGGTAATGTTTATCGGTTCATGCTTTGCCTCCTCAATAGGCAATCAGTTTGCTGCTGGTCATATGCCGGTAATGATCAACCCTTCAGGTACGGTTTACAATCCTGTTTCTGTTTCAGGTACAATAGATTCCGTTACAAGCAAAAGTGAATATAAAAAGAATGACCTCTTCAACCATAATGGCATGTGGCTGAGCTTCGATCATTATACTGATTTTTCATCTGAAAACGCAAGTGAGGTTATTGATAAGATAAATCGCAGTATGAAGGATGCGGGGAGATTCATTTCATCAGCAAAGTTTCTTTTTATAACATTTGGTACAGCAATGGTTTACAGATGGCGGAAATCGGGTAAGATCGTCTCAAACTGCCATAAGATACCTTCATCAGAATTCACCCGTGAATTGTTATCGGTAAATGATATAGTAACTCTCTGGAATGATCAGTTGAGCAGGCTCAGATTATTGAATCCCGGATTAAAGGTCATCTTTTCAATAAGCCCTGTGAGGCACATGAAAGATGGCGCCCATGGAAACCAGGTAAGCAAATCTGTACTGTTATTAGCGGTTGAGGAACTGCTGCAACATGAATCTAATCCGGGCTATTTTCCTGCTTATGAGCTGGTTATGGATGATCTGCGTGATTATCGTTTTTATGAAAATGATATGCTTCATCCATCATCTTTAGCAGTCGAATATATATGGGATGCTTTTTCACATTGTTATTTTGATGGCAGTACCGTTACCTTGTGGCACGAGGTATCAGCCATCAGCAAGGCAGTATCGCACCGGATTCAGTCGCAATCAAGCGGACAGGTTAAAAAATTTGCCGAAAACATTATTTCAAAGATTGATGCCATCAGTAAAAAGGCTCCATCAATAGATCTTGACAGTGACAGGAACTATTTTCTTAAACTTCTTTGATATTGACAGAGCAGCCTGAGTAAGTGACCTTCAGTCAGCTTGCCTGTTAGAAAATTATGGAGAGTGTACTTATTAGCGGCGGAACGGGACTTATCGGAAGATATCTTGCCGCAAGACTTAAAGAAAAAGGATATAAGGTAGCTCTGCTGAGCAGAGATCTCAAACAAGAAACTGATTTTCAGGTTTATCACTGGGATCCTGCCAAATCTAAGATTGACCCCGCGGCAGTATCTGATGCTGATTACATAATTCATCTTGCCGGGGCGAATATAGGGGAGAGAAGGTGGACCAGGGAAAGACGTAAATTGATTCTCGACAGCAGGTTAAAATCAGGAGATATTTTGCTCAGCTCTGTATCCGGAAACATCAGAAAACCAAGAGCTTTCATTTCAGCTTCTGCAGTTGGATATTATGGGGCAGTTACATCCGATAAGATTTTTTATGAAGAAGATCTTCCTTCCGGTGACTTCCTGGGTGAGACTTGCAGGAAATGGGAGCAGTCGGCAGACCGGTTTGAAGAAATTGGAATAAGGACAATTAAAATAAGGACTGGTGTTGTTTTGTCAAGTCACGGGGGAGCACTTGCAAAAATGGCTATCCCGGTCAAAATGGGTGTTGGCTCGGCAATGGGGAACGGAAAACAATACATGCCATGGATACATATTGAGGATTTGTGCAATATTTACATCATGGCTATTGAGGATGTAAAAATGCGAGGTGCATATAATGCAGCAGCGCCTGATCGCCGAACAAATAAGGAATTTACAGAAAGTTTAGCGCATGCACTCGGGAAGCCATTCTGGTTTCCGAACATTCCTGCATTTGCCCTTAGGATGCTTTTCGGGGAGATGTCAGACATTCTTTTGAAGGGCAGCAGGGTCTCTTCAGGAAAAATAATATCAGCTGGTTACAGCTTTAAGTTTCCTGATCTTGGGAATGCGTTAAACGACTTATTCCGGTAAAAGCCAATCTTATTCCTGTTTTTTGTTGTGTTCCACCCAGATAAGGGCTGAAGTATTGAAGCCAAGCTTATTTGCAATTCCGAGATACTTCTGCTTTATGTCATCAGGTATCGAAGTTTCGCGGGATAATATCCAGAGATATTTAAGGTTTTTGCCTGCAACAAGAGCATATTTATATTGTTCATCAAGGGCAATAACATTATATCCACCATAAAAGGGTCCAAAAAAGGATACTTTCAGCTTAGCTTCGTCAGCTCCGCCTGCCGGTTTTGCTTTACCAGTTGCCTCACTCCACTTGCTCGTTATATAATTGAATCCGCGATTTACTACTTTAATGCTTCCATCATCATTTAGAGAATAATTTGCAGTAGTATTATTAAGGTTGCGTTCAAAACGGAAATCCATACGTGCTATCTCAAACCAGTTGCCAAGATATTTTCCTTTGTCAAATGGCTTAATGGCAACTGCTCCCTTTGGAATTGATGAACACGACATAAGCATAATCAATGAAATAACTGCAATAACTGCCAGCGGGATTATTATTTTCATAATCATAAGTTATTAATAATCATTTAAATCAAATCAATTTGGAATAGATGGAGTTCCAACCCTCGATAGGTCATAATTAGTATATATTTGCAACATACTGTCTGATTTCTGATCAGCATAATGTTATATGAACAAATTGTTAAGCAGATTGTTTATTTAATTATACATAAAACATTGAATCAGGAGTGTCTCTAATTGTTAATGATCCGCTTTTTGAACTGGATGGCCGTAATTTGTATTATGCATTTATAGCTGGAGCTAAAAAAGTTATTGCTCATCAGGCAGAGCTCAATAAGATAAATGTATTCCCTGTAAACGACGGTGATACCGGGACTAATCTTGCAGCTACCATAAGGTCCGTGATAGAATCATTTCATCCCAGCAGATCATACAAGATAACCGCCGACAGGATTGCAGAAGCGACACTGATGAATGCAAGGGGAAATTCCGGGATTATCTTTGCCCAGTTCTTTTACGGGTTGAGCAATGAAACCGGAGAGTTCAAATCTGTCACTATCAGACAATTTGCCGAAGCTGTCGGGAGATCTGTAAGCTATGTTTATGAGGCGGTTGCACGGCCTGTAGAGGGGACAATGCTGACAGTAATCAGGGAAATGGCCGAATATATTTATAACAGCTGGAACAAATTTACTGATTTCAACCATCTGATTGCCGGTTCATATGAAGTGCTAAAGAAATCGCTTCTTGAAACCAGGACAAAGCTGGCAATCCTTCAGAAAAACAATGTCGTAGATGCAGGTGCAAGAGGTTTTGTTTTATTCTTTGAAGGAATAATGGAGTTTATTAACAACGGAAATGTAAAAGAATTGATCAATTCCAGGACATTGGCTGCTTCTTTTCCGGCGCTCGAAGAATCCCTCACTGAGAAAATCGATTTCAGGTACTGTACCGAAGCTGTCATTAAGGATTGCAGAATTGAAAAAAAGTCGCTCATCGGTATGCTGGAGTCTTTTGGAAATTCCGTGGTAGTTGCCGGTTCAGATAAGGTACTTAGACTCCATATTCATACAAATGATCCTTCCGGACTATTCAGCAATCTTAGAGATAAGGGGACGATCACTCTTCAGAAAGCAGATGACATGATACGTCATTACCAGATAGTTAATGAACGGAAATGGAAGATAGCGATTGTTACCGATTCGACGTGCGATCTGGCACCGGAGCTGATAGAAAAATACCAGATCAATATGCTGCCGCTCAATATTAATTTTGGCGAGAACCAATATCTCGACAAAATTACAATGCAGCCTGAGCAGTTTTACTCCATGCTGGATGAGATGGTTGATTTTCCCAAAACTTCCCAGATCAATGAAAGTACACTCGCAAACCTTTACTCACAGCTGGCTTCACATTATGATTCAGTTATCGCCGTGCATGTAAGTGATAAACTTAGCGGTACTTTTTACAGCAGTCAGAAAGCAGCACAGAAGATCAGCATGGAATTTAATAAACCCATTACCGTTTTGAACTCCAGGAATCTTTCAGGTTCTCTTGGANNAGTGTAAAAACGCTGAAATATATGATCCGGGGAGGAAGGCTATCTGCAGCTAAGGGCCTCCTGGCAAGAATACTTAACATCAATCCGATTGTTTCCCTCGATGAAGAGGGCAAGGCAGTAATTTTCGGCAAGACATTTAATCAGAAGGCAAACATGGAGCTGGTGATGAGGCATATAGGTAACATTAATTCCAATAAAAAAATCTGGAATTATATAGTCATGCATGCCGGCAACCCTGAAGCGGCTGACTGGTATTCAGGGAAAATGGAAACTCTGACCAATAAAAAACCGGTTTCAGTTGTCAATATCTCTCCTGTTATCGGGGCAAATGCCGGCATTGGTGCAGCCTCTGTCGCCCTTCTTTTTGACTAACCAATAATAAAAAATCAATTAATGACATTTTTCCAGATATACTTTGAGGCTTTACTCATTATAATGATACTGATGTCTACCTTATGGGTATTCAGTGTAATATTTAAAAATNNGGGAGCAGGATTTGTGCTTACCGCAGGTTTCTATTTTATCAGCACTAACGGTTTTGAATTAAGAAAGATTATCCTGATGATTCTCGTTTCTCTTTGGGGGCTTCGTCTCTCCGGTTACCTTACATGGCGTAATTGGGGCAAAGGAGAAGATTTCCGGTATAGGGAGTTTCGCAAGAAATATGGAGAGAATAGATACTGGTGGATAAGCTTCTT
>PMIG01000129.1 GCA_003157055.1 Bacteroidales bacterium
TCCGACTATGGCTATCCGGGGTAATTCGGGAACCGCTTCAGGATCCTGGGCAGGCAGGTTTTCAACAACATTGTCGAGAAGATCGCCTGTTCCGCTTCCATTCATAGAACTTAATGCGAAGTAGTTGCCCAGCCCGAGAGAGTAGAATTCATTTGCATCAATATGCCTCGCATTATTGTCGACCTTGTTCACTACAAGAATGATTTTTCTGTTTGACTTCCTTAGCATACCTGCCACTGATTTATCAAGCTCATGGATTCCTACCATAACATCTACCATGAACAGGATTATATCTGCCTCCTCAATTGCAAGCAGAACCTGCTTGTTTATCTCCTCCTCAAAAATGTCTTCAGAATTCTCAACATACCCTCCCGTATCAATAACGGAAAAGTCAATACCGTTCCAATTGCATTTTCCATAATTCCGGTCACGGGTAACCCCGCTCACTTCATCAACTATCGCATCCCTCGAATCAGTTAGCCTGTTAAAGAGTGTAGATTTCCCTACGTTGGGCCTTCCTACTATTGCAACTATCCTGCTCATTATTAATCTGCTATCAATTTAACGGTAGCCGAACCGTTTTAGTATTACAGGCTTGTCTCTCCAGTCTTTTGTCACTTTCACATAAAGTTCAAGAAAGACTTTTTTGCCAAAGAAATCTTCCATATCGAGTCGTGCCTCGGTTCCAACTTTCTTAAGCATGGATCCCTTATGACCAATAATAATTCCCTTCTGGCTGTCGCGTATTACATGAATAAGCGCCCTTATCTTATTAATAGAGGGTTCTTCTTTAAAACTTTCAATTTCTATTTCAACAGAATAGGGGATCTCTTTTTTATAGTTGTTAAGGATCTTTTCACGGATGATCTCGGAAGCAAAAAATCGTTCATACCTGTCAGTGAGCTGATCCTTCGGGAAATATGGCTCTCCTAAGGGGAGCTTGTCAAGAATCGCATTGAGCAGGGTCTCGAGGTTAAACTTCAAGAGCCCTGAAACTGGTATTACAGGTGACCCCGGGAAAGCATCATGCCACTTTTCGACGATTTTTTCAAGCTGATCCTGGTTGGTAAGATCTATTTTATTAACAGCAATGATCACCGGAATTCCTGAAGCTCTTATTCTTTCCGTATACACTTTTTCCGAGAGTGGAACTGACTTGACATCAGTTACGTATAGTATAACATCAGCATCGTTGAGTGCACTGTTCACAAAACCCATCATAGCCTCATGAAGCTTATACTCAGGGTTCAATATTCCTGGTGTGTCGGAGTAAACTATCTGGAAATCTTCCCCGTTTACGATGCCCATTATCCGATGTCTTGTTGTCTGTACCTTGGATGTAATTATTGAGAGCTTTTCACCAACAAGCGCATTCATGATCGTAGATTTCCCGACATTGGGATTCCCAAGAATATTGACATATCCTGCTTTATGATTCATTGTTCCAGATTAAAAAACTCCGCGTTTAAGCATGCTTATCTCCTTTTCCGACAGGAATCTCCATTTTCCCCTCGGAAGATTCTTCTTTGTCAGCCCTGCGAAATATACCCTGTCTAGTTTTTTGACCCTGTATCCAAGAGATTCGAACAATCTTCTTATCACCCTGTTTTGACCCGAATGAAGCTCGATTCCTATCTGGCTTTTGTCTTCCGGGTCAGCATAAGAGACAGCATCTGCAACTACTAGCTCATCGTCAAGCTGAATGCCTTCGGTAAGTTTGAAAAGGTCATTTTTTACTACCGGTGTTTCAAGAAAAACATGGTATATTTTTCTCCTGTTATATTTTGGATGCGTAAGCTTTCCGGTGAGATCGCCGTCATTTGTGAGAAGAAGAACACCCGTAGTCTCCTTATCCAGCCTTCCTACGGGGTAGACTCTTTCAGGGAAGTCATTTCCAAGAAGATCAATGACAGTATGCTCAGCATGAGGATCTTCAACAGTGGTCACGTATCCTTTCGGTTTATTCAAAAGCACATAGACTTTTTTCTCAGAGGAAAGTTTTTTCCCTTTGTAACGGACGTCGTCGCTATATTTAACCTTGGTTCCAAGATCTGTCACCTGACTGCCATTAACAGAAATCATTCCTTTGCTTATCAGTTCATCAGCTTCTCGTCTTGAGCATACACCGCTGTTTGCAATAAAACGGTTCAGACGTATGTTTTCCGATATGTCCCCAGTCTGTTTTGAAATACTTTTACCCGTTTTCGACGATGAGCCTTTGCCAGATCTGATACGATTTTCAAATCTGCCTCTTTTCCCCTTTCTAAAGCCACCGGGCTTCCCCTTTTCCATATGATTCAGTAAATCAGAGTGCAAAGGTACCATAATTTGGCGATTTATGGTTTAATGATTTTTTCGCACCTTTGTGTCGCTGAAATTATAAGATAGATGGTACTAATCAAATCAATTTCCGGTATACGGGGAACAATAGGTGGCAAACCGGGTGAGAGTCTCTCTCCGGTCGATATTGTCAAGTTCAGTGCAGCTTATGGTACATGGATAAGAAAAAGGAGAAAAAAGGAGATAAATATTGTTGTCGGGCGCGATGCAAGAAGCTCCGGTCCAATGGTCAGCAGCCTTGTAATAATGACTATGCGCAGCATGGGTATTAATGTAAGGGACCTTGGACTTGCCACTACTCCTACTGTTGAGCTTGCCATAACAGGAACTGGTTCAGATGGAGGGATTATAATAACAGCCAGTCACAACCCTGCAAACTGGAACGCCCTGAAGCTCCTGAATGAAAAAGGTGAGTTTCTTTCAGCATCTGACGGGAATGAAGTGCTTACCCTTGCAGAGATTGAAAAATTTGAGTTTGTTTCAGATGATGATGAGGGGATGCTGACTGAAGACAATACCTGGGGGCAAAAGCATATAGATAAGATACTTAATCTTGACCTGGTAGATGTTGGAGCGATAAGGAACGCTAACCTGACAGTTGCAGTTGACTGTATAAATTCGGTGGGTGGAATAATCGTTCCTGATTTGCTTCATTCACTTGGTGTTAAGAAAGTTATCGGGTTAAATGATATTCCGGATGGTAACTTTTCGCATAATCCTGAACCGCTGGCAGAGAATCTGGAGGAAATATCAGCATTAGTTCCGGAGAAAAGGGCTGATCTTGGGTTCGTGGTAGACCCTGATGTCGACAGACTGGCTATTATCTCAGAAGACGGTACCATGTTCGGTGAAGAATACACACTGGTAGCTGTCTCTGATTATGTGCTTTCAGAAACCAGGGGAAACACAGTGTCAAATCTCTCATCAACAAGGGCATTGAAAGATGTGACAGAGGGTTACGGATGCAAATATTATGCTTCAGCGGTAGGGGAGGTGAATGTAGTTGAGGAGATGA
>PMIG01000133.1 GCA_003157055.1 Bacteroidales bacterium
TTCTATCTCAATCAACCTCACGACAAGGGTTTCATTTCGCCGGAATCGAGTTACTCGGAAAATGAAATTCAAAAAGCAATTGAATCGCTTGAAGATGAATTCAGGATTCCATTCAGAATGCTCCTTCAAGGATATAAATATAAAGAGATAGCAGATAAGCTTAATTTAAATATCGGGACTGTTAAAAGCAGGATATTTTTTACCCGCCAGAAGCTTATGCTGATTCTTAAAGATTATGTCAGATAATTATTCGTTTTTAGTCAGGTTTGGTTTTAGGGTAAAAGGGGTTGAAGTTCATTCAGCCCTTTTTTATTGATTTGAAAATGATTCCTGCAAGCACAAACAACAGGAATATTCCGGAAACTATCCAGGCCCATTTATTTGGTTCCTTTGATTCCGCCCACATTTCGTAGGGCCGGGTAAGAAAATATTCTGACTTAACAGGCCAGAGCAGAACATTTGTCGAGTCCATTAAACCATTAGTACCTATAAGCTTCCCGGGCATTATAATTCTCACTGAGTAACCGTGAAAATCGACGAATAATTTTTTTGATACCAGGTTTATTGCNNCTTCCGTTTTATATTTAATAGCATTTGATTCACCGATAAACTCTTTAAGTATAATGCCATTCGACCATAAGCTGTCGAAATGATTACTATTCTGCATTGAGATCTTTACAAGTTCGCCTTCTCTTGCCTTCAATGCGTCGAACGTCATATCTCCTGTTGCTTTGTCGCCTGTCAGTGTGCTGAAATCCCCAATCCATTCTGCCATAGCTGATTTATAAGTCCATCTATCCGTCTTTGACGATATTGTATCCTTTATTGCCTTGTACTTAAGACTGTCAGGGCCATTCACAAGTTTGTCCATTACAGTATTTGGGGAATAAAAATATTGAAGTTCCTCCTTATTGAGAAAATCAGAGACAGGATATCCATGTTTGAATTCCCTTTCAATAATTTCAGCGAACCTGTATTCTGTGTTGAACCATCTGAACCGCTTTATGAATTCGCTCCTTCGTGAGACCGTCTTGTTGCAGCCGCTATCGGAACGGTAGGACATATTGATCTCATCGAAATTATGGTACAGCTTTTCAGCCCTTTTCACCCAGGTAGTGTCTCCCTTTTTATTGAATTCCAATGAATCTTTCACAATCCAGGTGGAATCAAAAGGAACCTGGATCTTATGGATATTAAATTTATTTTCAGTGTTTTTCATTTCTATCCGCCTGGTTACTGATCCGTCAGTATGTACAATATCGGTTACGACAGTTTCAGGTTCATCACAAGATGTAATCAATGCAAGAATTATGATTACTGCTACTTTTAATGGTTTTATGTTCATGGTATCAGAGATTTATTTTCTTTTTGTCTTTTTCCGATAGTTTATTTTCGAGGTACTGTTTCAATTCAGGATTATCCTCAATAAGCTTTATCAGGTTACTGTAACTGGTTTGAAGATCATTTATTGATTTCTCTAGCAGCTTTAACTGCCTGTCAGAAAGCGTCCCGCCTTTCAGGGAGAATTTACCAGATCTTGTGTCAAGCATAAATGCAGGCTCAAAAACGTCGTGGACGCCTTTAACAAAAGACGGGTTTATCGGTATTTCCTGCCTTTCGAGGTTATTGATCCGCTTCAGTATGATTGACTGCTGAACGACAAAGAAAGCTATTATAATCACCGATGCGGCAACAAGTCCACTTCTGACCCAGCCGATATAAACCCAGCCAAAAAGGTGATCCAGAAAATTATAGCTTTCTGTAGCTTTTCTTCTGACCCTTATTCTTTCCATTACATTTTCCTCAATGGCTTCACTTCCAGTCAGAACGGGTCTTGATTTTTTCAGGATATCAGTAATCCTCTCATATTTGTTAGATTCACTATTCATCTCAGATATATCTTTCAACCATTTCTCCTATTCTTTTTCTGGCAAAATGAAGATTTGCCTTAATGTTTCTCCTGCTCATTCCTGTTATCTCAGAAATCTCTTCATGCGAAAGTTCTTCCAGGTCGCACATGACAAATACGGCTTTTTGCGTGGGACTGAGTCTTTCTGTAAGCACTTTTATTATCATGGCTATTTCTTTGTTTTCGAGCTCCGGATTATGTTCAGAGAGAACCGTATCCGAAATAAATTTCCAACCCTTCTCATCTGCCCTGACTTCTGCATTCACCTTCTTCTTCCTCAGATAATCACAACATTTATTATATGTTATTCTATAGAGCCATGTTTTAAAAGCTTCGGTAGATTTGATATTTCCGATTTTCTCCCAGATCGTCACCATTGTTTCCTGTACAATGTCTTTTGCAATATCTTCATCACCAAGAATCCTGAACGCAACCGAAAAAGCAAATGGAGAGGCTGATGCGACAACTTTCCTGAAATTCCGGAAATCTCCTTTCCTGCATTCTTCTATTAATTCAAGCTCGATCAAAATAATTGTGATTTCTGTTATTAAGACGAAATAATAACAGCAAGGTAAAAAACAAAACCCGGATATTTAAATTTATTGCAGAGGCGGGAGCCTGACGGAAAGAGTTATTATTTCAGCACAACACTGATGTTGTGTCTGAGATTCTGGTATTTTACCCTGCTTAAGGCAGACTCTATAAACAACATATTGAATTGTTCCTCAGTGAGTGAAAGCCACTCAGAGCGTGTCATATTTGCAACCTCATCAGAAATAGCATATTCAAGGTGGTTGTTTACGGGAGCTTTCCTGTTCCAGGGGCAGATTTCCTGGCAAATATCACAGCCAAATACTCTCTTTTCAAATTTAGGTCCCAGTTCTTCAGCAACAGGACTCCTGTTTTCTATAGTCAGGTTCGAAATGCATTTTCGTGTATCTATCGTCCTGTTATCATTTATTGCTCCTGTCGGGCATCTGTCAATGCAAAGCCTGCAGGTACCGCAGTGGTCAACCCCATAATGCTTGTCATAATCAAGCTCGATATTGAGCATCAATATGCCAATAAAGAAGAATGAGCCGATCTCCGTATTTATTATTATTGAATGTTTTCCCTGCCATCCCAGTCCGGCTTCGACAGCCCATGCTTTCTCAAAAAGCGGTTTAGAATCGACAAAAACCTGTCCCTTAATTTCATCGTTCTGCCTCTCTGCGAAGCATAAAAGATCATTCAGTTTCTTTGAAATGACATCCTGGTATCTTTTTCCGTAAGCATATCTTGAAATGATAGGAACTCCTTTATTCTTCTGCTTATTTGGCGAATTATAGCTCATCCCAGTAACCACAATTGATCGCACTTCGGGCATATGTTCAGCTGGATCAGCTCTTTTTTCAGTATTGCGAGCCAGGTAGTCCATTCTGTCATTCATTCCTTCGCTGCACCAACTTTTCAGTACTTCCAGGTTCTCAGACAATACCCTGGGACGGGCAATGCCGCAAATATCAAAACCAAGTTCCAGCGCTTTTTCTTTAACCAGCTTCGTAAGGGCGAATTTGTCAGATGAATTCATATGCTCATAATTTAGAGGAATCCAAGTTCAAGTTTTGCCTCGTCGCTCAGCATGCTTTTATCCCATGGAGGGTTGAAAGTAAGTTTCAGGTCGATATCCTTTACACCGGCCGTTCCTCCGACCTTATATTTGACTTCTTCAACCATCTCGTCTGCCATCGGACAATTTGGAGCAGTCATAGTCATTGTTATATGAGCAATATGGTCATCGTCAACATTGATGTTGTAGATCAGACCAAGGTCATATATGTTCACAGGTATCTCAGGGTCAAAGATGCTTTTAAGTACTCCAACGATCCTGGTTTCAATTTCAAGCTGTTCATCTGCATCCATATCACTTTCTCCTTTCACCTTTTTACTTCTTACTTGTTGCCTGGTAGGCCATCGCATATAATTTAATCTGCCGCACCATCGAGAGGAGTCCGTTTGATCTTGTCGGGGAGAGGTTTTGTCTCAGCCCGATCTTGTCGATGAAATAAAGATCTGCAGAAATAATCTCGGCAGGTGTCCGGTCCGAAAGAACTCTTATCAGAAGGGCAACGATCCCTCTCGTGATTATGGCATCACTGTCGGCAGTGAAGGTTATTTTTCCGCCTTCAAATTCAGGATGGAGCCACACCTTCGACTGGCATCCTTCAATAAGAAAATCCTTTATTTTGAATTTCGGATCTATCACTTTCAGGTCCTTGCCATAGTCGATCAGAAGGTTGTATTTATCCATCCAGTCGTCAAAAACCGAAAACTCCTCAACTATTGAATCCTGAACCTCGTCAATTGTCATAATCAGGTGACTTAAGCAAACATCGACTTAACTTTCTCTATTCCTGCGATAAGCACATCAATCTCCTCCCTGGTATTATAGAAGCACATTGAAACTCTTACCGTACCATTGATCCCCAGGCGATCCATTACCGGCTGGGCGCAATGGGTGCCAGTCCTGACAGCTACACCAAGCTTATCGAGGATCATTCCTGTATCATACATATGAATATCCTTCAGTAGAAATGAAATTATGGAAATTTTATTTTCAACATTTCCATATATTTTCAACCCGTTTATCTGCAGTAATCTGTTTGTTGCATAGTGAAGCAATTCTTCCTCCCTGAGTCTGATGTTTTCCCAGCCCAAAGAGATGACATATCTTAGTGCAGCTCCAAGTCCTATTGCTGCGGGATAGTTCATGGTGCCTGCCTCAAACTTAAATGGAAGGACATTGTATGTAGTTTTTTCAAAGGTCACATTTTCCACCATGTCTCCCCCGCCCTGGTAAGGTGGCATTTCAGTAAGCCATTTTTCTTTCCCGTAAAGCACACCGATGCCGGTCGGACCATAGATCTTGTGTCCCGAAAAAACATAAAAATCAGCATCAAGGTCATTTACATCAACAATACCGTGCTGAATTCCCTGGGCTCCGTCGACAAGAACCGGAATATCCATTGAATGAGCAGCCCTTATAATCTCTTTTACCGGAAGTATTGTTCCTAGAGCATTTGAAGCCTGTGTTACTGCAACCAGTTTTGTCTTTTTTGACAGCAACTTCAAATACTCATCAAAAAGCACCTCTCCATTATCATTAATGGGAATAACGCGCAGTTTTGCCCCTTTTCTTTCGCATGTCATCTGCCACGGAACAATATTGGCATGATGCTCGAGATTGCTTACAATGATCTCATCATCCCTTCCAATATATTTCTCGCCGAACGAAAAGGCGACAGCATTTATTGATCCGGTAGTGCCGGAAGTAAATACAATTTCTTCTGTCTTGCCTGCATTGATAAAGGCACGGACTTCTTCCCTTGCTTTTTCATATTCCTCGGAAGCTTTATCGCTTAAGGCATGAACTCCTCTGTGGATGTTACTATTATATGTCGTAAGGACTTTATCGACTTCATCTATCACACAGCGGGGTTTCTGGGTTGTGGCCCCGTTATCGAAATATACAAGAGGCTTATCATAAACCTTAAGGCTCAATATCGGGAAATCTTTTCTTATGTCTGAAATCTCTTTCACATTGAGCCGTATTAACCGCATTTCACCATACAGAAAGCGCATCGCGACAGTTCACCTTTAAGTCGCTGCATAACAAGGTTATCCATTCTATCGCGAAGAGCTTCAACTTTAATGTTCTGGATAACTTCATGGGCGAAGCCGAACATAAGCATCAGCCTTGCTTCACGCTTTTCGATCCCTCTGGACTGAAGATAGAAGAGGGCATCATCGTCAAGTTGCCCGACAGTTGCACCGTGGCTGCACTTTACATCATCGGCATATATCTCGAGTTGCGGCTTGGTATCCATCTTCGCATCGTCGGTAAGAAGGATATTGTTATTCTTCTGGTAAGCGACGGTACCCTGAGCATCCTTGTGGACGTAAATGCGTCCGTTGAAGGCTCCCGTTGCCATATCATCCAGCACTCCTTTGAACAGCTGGTTGCTTGTGCACTTCGGGAATGCATGATCTACATTCACAAAATTATCAACATGCTGCCATTTATC
>PMIG01000296.1:0-2928 GCA_003157055.1 Bacteroidales bacterium
ATAAGGTATTCAGGCGATATAATCAAGGCAATTGCTGCAGGAGCAGATTCAATCATGGCGGGATCTCTTTTTGCAGGAGTTGAGGAATCACCCGGTGAAACTATTATTTACAACGGCCGCAAGTTCAAGGCATACAGGGGAATGGGATCAATTGAAGCTATGCAACAGGGTTCCAAGGACCGCTATTTCCAGGATATGGAAGACGATATTCAAAAGCTTGTTCCGGAAGGGATCGAAGCAAGAGTGCCTTACAAAGGCAACCTCGCCGAAGTGATTTACCAGATGACTGGTGGATTGAGGGCGGGTATGGGTTATGTTGGTGCAAAAAATATAAGCACTTTGAAGAAAGAAGGTAAATTCGTCAGGGTTACCAGCTCCGGAATTGTAGAAAGTCACCCGCACGATGTTTCTATAACAAGGGAATCACCCAATTACAGCAGGAAGACTATTGAGTAAATGGTATCAGCCTGAATTCATGAAAATCAGAGAGTCACTCCTTATATTTTTCTTACTGGTAAATGCGACCTGCAGCGCACAGCTCCTGTCTGATCAGATATTAATGAATGTCGACGGCAGAGGTGTCACGGCAGGGGAATTCACAAGAATGTACTTAAAAAGCTCCGATGCAGGGAAGAGTCCTGGCGATATAAATGACTACCTCCAGCAGTTTATAGTATTCAAGCTTAAAGTTGCCGACGCAATTCATGAGGGAATAGATACTACAAAGGCCTTCCATAATGAGCTGAACGGGTATAGGAATCAGCTTGCACAGAATTATCTTACCGACAGCCAGGTAAAGGAAAAGCTTCTACAGAAGACTTACCAGCGTTCGTTGATTGAAATAAATGCCTGGCATATACTTGTCACCTGCCCCGAGAGTGCGAAACCTGAAGATACCCTGAGCGCCTGGCAGAAAGCATCAGCTATCAGGGAAAGGATAATCAACGGGGAAGCATTTGAACAGGTCGCCAGGGGAACCTCTGATGATCCTTCAGTAAAGATTAATGGAGGGAACCTGGGTTATTTTACTGTTTTCCAGATGATAATGCCATTTGAAGATGCAGCATACAGCCTTAAAAAAGGTGCAATCTCAGAACCCATAAGGACACCGTACGGATATCACATTATCAAAGTTGCAGATAAAAGAGCCTCCAAAGGCAAGATCCTTGTCGCTCATATCATGAAAGCTTCACCCCCCGGAACAGATGAGAAAGAGGCAAAACAGGCTGAAGAATCAATCAATGCAATATATAATGAGCTTCAGGCAGGAGCATCCTTCAGCTCTCTTGCAGCAAAATACTCAGACCATAAGGAATCTGCCTCCAATGGAGGTAAGCTTAACTGGTTCGGAACCGGGGAAATAATTCCTGAATTTTCAGAGGCGGCCTTTGCAATCAGCGATACCGGCAAATACACCAAACCGTTAAGGACTATCTATGGATGGCATATCATTAAGCTGCTTGCCCGCAAAGCTCCGGGAACATTTGAAGAAACCCGCTCTTATCTCGAAAGTAAGATCAACCAGTCATATCTCAATTCTTTAAGTAAAAAGTCATTTATCGACAAGCTTAAGAAAGAATACAATTTCAGTATTAACCGGGGAGCCCTTGAATGGTTTGTGAAAAATACCGATACTCTTATTATTTCAGGCACTGCAAAATATAACAGGAACAGTATGCCATCAGGGAATCTTTATTCTTTTGCAGATCAACGAATGCCGGTCAGGGATTTTGCGGCATTTATTGAAAAAAGGGGATCGATAGTATTAACCAAAGATCCTGCTACTTTTATTAACCAGACGATTGACGCAAGTATTTCGGACCGTATTGTCAAATATGAGAATTCAATGCTCGAGAAGAAATATCCCGATTTCCGTTACCTGATGAATGAATTTCATGATGGGATTCTGCTGTTTGAAATATCTGGCAGAAGAGTCTGGAACAAGGTTCAGGAAGACTCTACAGGACTTAAGGGATATTATGAGGATCATAAGCAGAATTACCTTACTAATAAATCCATTGAAGGAAAACTTTATCTTCTTCATGATCAAAAAGGGAAAAAGTCCCTCTACCAGGCCTATAAAAAATACTCCCGGAAAACCGGAACCGATATGCTTCTGACTGCAAAGTTCAATAGTAGGAATGACTCCATGCTCACAATAACTCCGGGCAAATGGTTCAAAGGCGACAACAAGGAAATTGATAATACTCAGTGGGTTACAGGTCCTCAATACATAGAGATTAAAAGCTTCCCTGCAGTAATTGCAATTAACAGGATAAATGATCCTGAGCCTATACCGTTTAAGGAACTGCAGGGGGAAATAATGACAGCATACCAGGATTACCTGGAGAATGAATGGATTAAACAATTAAAAAGAGAATACTCCGTTAAAATTGACGATCTTGTTTACGACAAGGTCAAAAAAAGTCTTAAAAATGAATAGGATACTTCCCATCGTACTAATAATTTTCATTTTTGCCGGTTGCGGAAGGAAACGCAGCTCTGTAAAGCGAGTGGAGGTCGCTTCTGTTGGGAATACAATTTTGTATCTTGATCAGATGCCAGGACTTTATCCTGCCGGCACATCCAAAACCGACAGTGCAGCAGCTTCTCAGAATTATATAAATAAGTGGGTCAGGAAAGAGCTGCTATTTCAGAAAGCCCAGGATAATCTTTCGCCCGAGTTTTCAGAGGATATTAAGAAACAACTTGAAGAAGCAAGATCCAACCTGGTGATATACCAGTACCAGAGGCAGATGATGCTTGAAAGGATGGACACTGTGGTCAGCGATTCAGAACTTGTGAATTACTATAACGCCAACCCTGCAAGCTTTAACCTGAGTTCAAATATCGTGAAGGCGCTCTTTATCAAGCTTCCGGTTGAGACCCCGAATATCGAAAAAATAAAACATCTTGCCCGATCAAATG
>PMIG01000296.1:2976-10552 GCA_003157055.1 Bacteroidales bacterium
AACTTCAGGGATTATAAGATCAGATTTACGCTGGCACCATTTGAATATGTAAAGGATGACATCAAGAGAATAATCTGGAATAACCGGAGAATTGAGTTTTTTCAGAATCTTGAAAACGGGATATATAATGACGCACTTAAGGATAATAAATTTAAGATATTTTAATTTGCTGATGATGAAAATAGGTTCGAAGTTATTAATGGCATTCGCCTGCCTGGCACTCTCGGGGATGTCTGTTGTTAAATCACAGGTGCTTGTGGAATCCATTGCTGCAATCGTTGGGAATGAGGTAATTTATCTTTCTGATATTGAAAACCAGATTGCCGATCTGAAACGAAACGGGGATAAAACTTCTGTTGAAACTCTGAGATGCACCGTTTTCCAGCAAGCGCTTATATCAAAATTATTTCTCGATCAGGCCAGGATCGACAGTATTACTGTAGCTGAAAGCCAGGTTGAAGGCGAAGTCAATGCAAGGATTAATGATGCAATCAGGAGGGCAGGCAGCGAGAAGGCTCTTGAAGATTATTTCCATAAGGGAATGGTTGAGATCGCCAGGGATATCAGGAAAGCTCTTCTTGACCAGGAAATTATAAGACAGGTGCAAAGTAAAATATCCGCGGATCTCAAAGTTACTCCAACCGAATTGAAAAAATATGTTTCCAATATTCCAAAAGACAGTCTGCCTGTTATCCCTGCAAAGGTCCAGATCAGTATCGTCCAGCTAGATCCGCCAAACAATGAGGAGAATAAAGCCGAAGCGCGGCAAAAACTTCTGGATATAAGGAGCCAGATCCTTGAAGGAAAGAGCTTCAAAGTACTGGCAATGCTTTACTCTGAAGATCCGGGTTCGGCATCCAATGGTGGTGAACTCGGTTTTATGATGAGAGGAGAACTCGAAAAGCCATATGCAGATGCTGCCTTCAGTCTCACCAAGAACACCGTTTCAAAAATTGTTGAAACAAAATTCGGTTACCATATCATTCAGCTTATCGAGAAGAATGGCGACCTTATCAATACTCGGCATATTCTTATCAAACCAAAAGTAAAATCCGATCAGGCATCAATTGCGATAAACAGACTTGACAGCATAGCTGCCCAGATAAGAAAAGACAGTCTCAAGTTTACTAACGCCGCACTCATGTTCTCAACCCATAAGGATAGCAGGATCAACGGTGGCTTATTCGTAAGTTCGAATCCTTCGGACAGGAATACCTGGTTTACCCTGGACGAGCTTAATTCTGAAATGTTCGTTAAAGTAAGGGATCTTAAGGTTGGCGAAATTTCCGACCCTTTCAGAACCACTGATGAAAACAGCAATGTTGTATTCAGGATTGTAAAGCTGGATAACGAAATCCCTGCCCACAGGGCTAACCTTAAAGATGACTATGAGAACCTTTATACCGCTGCCCTGATGAATAAGCGAACAAAGACCTACGATGACTGGATCAAGAAAAAAATCGGAATCACATATATTAAGATTAGCGACGAATTTAAATCTTGTGACTTTCTGAAAAAAGGATGGCTGAAATAAAGATTCTGCGATCTCTGTTTAGAATTTTTCATCCAAGGCATCTCATATATGTCACGGTACCTCTTTTACTTTCCGCAACTCTTTTTTCCAAAGAACTTCAGACCCAGACACAGGGGAGAAAAAAAATTGATCTGAAACATGCCGATGACGATTATGTAGAGAGAGACAAACTAACCGGCAAAGACTGGCACAGGCTGCTGGGAAACGTATTTCTCATCCATAAGGAAATATCGATGAAGTGCGACAGCGCACATTATTTCCCTGATAAAAACCAGGTGATCGCATTCAGCAGAATTCATATCGAGCAAGGTGATACGCTTGATATTACCGGCGCTTATCTTTTTTACGACGGTACAACTGAACAGGCATATATGAACGATAATGTGGAACTTGTGGATAAAGAGACTCATCTGTTCACAAATTCTATCAAATACGACGTAAAGAATGAAATTGCCCAGTACACTGACAGCGGCAGGATCATAAACGGAAAAAACAAACTAACAAGCCATATCGGAGTATATTATGTATCCCAGTCGCTTTTTCATTTCAAGGATAGCGTTAAAATTGTAAATCCGGATTATGTAATGAAAGCAGACACAATGGATTACAATACTAAAACAGAGACTGCATTCTTTACCGGTCCGTCTGAAATGAAAGGCGACAGTATCTATCTTTACTGTGAAAAGGGGTGGTATGATACAAAAAATAAAACGACAAGGATATGGAAGAATGCGTCAATTGACAATATGAAACAGCTTGTTAAAGGGGACTCAATCTATTACAACGACAGCACCGGCTATGGAGAGTCATTTGGCAATACAAGCATTATTGATACTGCAAACAGTATAATTGTAAAGGGCGATTATGCATGGTACTTTAAGATGCCTGAGAGATTTATGGTGACTGATAGTGCCATGTTTATACAGGTTTCAAGGAATGATTCACTTTTCCTGCATGCCGATACAATAAAAGCGGTTACCCTCTCCGATAGCGCCGGGAAGGAATTCCGGCTGATGCGTGCCTTTTACGGATGCAGGTTTTACAGCAGGGATCTGCAGGGGAAATGCGACTCTCTCTCCTACTCAACCCAGGATTCAGCAATCAGGTTATTTCGTAAACCTGTGCTCTGGTCAGCTGAGAATCAGCTTACTTCTGACACCATGGCAATTTATACAAAGAACAGGAAAGCCGACAGACTGGAACTCTATTACTCTGCCTTCGTCACAAGCCAGGTCGATTCAATACGTTTCAACCAGATCAAAGGAAGGACACTTACGGGGCATTTCAAAGACAATGAACTTTACAAGATCAACATTGATGGTAACGGTGAGTCAATTTATTACCTTGTCGATGGCGATAAGATTATTGGCAAGAACAGTGCCAAGTGTGCAAGTATTGAAATACTGGTTTCCAAGGGGAAAATTCAGCAGATAGTTGAACGGCAAAGCCCTGAAGGGGTAATTGATCCCCCGGCAAAACCGCTCAGCGTAAATAACCGTCTTGATGGTTTTAGCTGGCTCGATACCTTACGGCCTAAAAAAGTTCTGGATATATTTAAATAAAAAATGCATGCGGGCTGATGCATGCATTGTGGAATTAATACTCGTCTTCATTAAAGAAGAAATCATCCTTGCTTGGATAANNATGGCATAATCAATAAGTTCATCCTTGGTGGCAGGCCATGGAGCATCTTCAAGTTTTGATGCTAATTCAAGTGTCCAGTACATAGTTTCCTGATCAAGTTATGATTTTTGCAAAGTCTGCAAATATATATTAATTTAAATATAAAACAATAACTTTCAGAAAGATTTTCAGGAACTCAGATTATCCATTTAATATCCTCATTATCAAGCTCAAGGGAAAGTTTTCTTGATAAAATAAACAAATAATCTGAAAGGCGGTTAAGGTATTTGTAGATTATTTCAGGGATTTTTTCTGTTTCATTAAGTTTTAACACTGCACGCTCAGCCCGACGGCATACGCATCTTGCTATATGACAGTACGATACAATTTGATTTCCGCCAGGAAGGATAAATTTTTCAAGGAGCGGAAGCGATTGTTCCATTTCATCTATCTCTTTCTCCATGATTGATATCCACTTATTATCAGGTATTATTTTGCCGCCCTTGTCTTCTTCCTTACCGGATGAAAGAACTGCTGTGCAGCTCATAAGATTATTCTGGATCTGAATCAGAAATTTAGTTCGCTTTTCATTTTCCGGACAAGAACGAAGCATGCCTATCCAGGAGATCAGCTCATCAACTGATCCGTAAGCCTCAACGCGGATATAAAATTTTGGGACTCTCCTGCCACCGGATAGCGACGTAGTTCCGTCATCGCCTGTGCGGGTATATATCTTCATAATGCAAAATTATAAGAATAACCTGCAAAACATGAAGCTGCAGACTGATTACGATGGTTTGTACTGTTCGTTGATGTAATCCTTGGCTACCTCACCATCGAAGAGCTTTATAATGCGGGCAGCATGACGAGCTATATCCTCTTCATGTGTAACCACAATTACTGTATTCCCTTTCTTATGAATAGCATCCAAAAGACCCATTATATCAAGTGAAGTTTTACTATCGAGGTTCCCTGTAGGCTCATCAGCAAGAATAATGGATGGTTTGTTGACAAGAGCCCTCGCAATGGCAACACGCTGTCTCTGGCCGCCTGAAAGTTCATTGGGCTTATGAGTCATCCTGTCGCCAAGGCCTACCTGATCAAGAGTCTCCTCTGCAAGCTTTTCCCTGTCTGCTTTAGCAACACCTGCATATATTAAAGGTAATGTGACATTCAAGAGCGGAATACCTGGGGAGCAGGTTAAAGGTCTGGAATACAAAGCCGATCTCCTTGTTCCTTATCTCTGCCAGGTAATCGTCTTCCATTTTACTAACATCAGTCCCGTTCAGAATATATGCTCCGCTTGTAGGTGTATCGAGGCAGCCAAGAAGGTTCATGAGAGTTGATTTCCCTGAACCAGATGGCCCCATAATTGCAACATATTCATTCCTTTTTATGTCGATCGAGACAGATCTTAAAGCTCTTACAATAACTGACCCTACCTGGTAATTCTTTACAATATTTTGTATCTCAATTACATTATCCATAACAATTACAATTACAATTTGAGTTTTCGAAATTAGTTTAAATTAGCTTAATACTGATATAAATTTCTTAATTTTTGTTAATACCTTATAACATAATCAGAACGGCTCATCCCTCTCCTGAAAAAGATAAGGCCTATTCTATAAAGGTCAACAGTTGCACTAACACTCTTATGCAGCTTAACCTTATTCCAGGCATCCTCCATCTCACGTGATTGATGTATGTCGTCAAGAACAATAACTGTGCTGCTATTTGAAATTTCAACTATCTGGTCGAAATACCTTAATACAGGCTCCCTCCTGTGATCACCATCTATGAAAACCAGGCCCGGGCTGACCGATTGTTTTTTTAGTTCCGGAATTGCTTCGTCAAATGATTCGTTCATGAAACAAATATTTTTAAAACCTGCCGCGTTAAAATTCTCCCTTGCAATGGCCGATGTCTCAGGACAAGCCTCAATAGTGTAAACAACTGAATCAGGGCAGCCTGATGCAATGTACATAGTGCTAATCCCAAGGGATGTTCCTAATTCGATCACAGCCGGTTTACCGAATTCAGCAGCCAGTGCCGACAATAAAACTCCATATTTTTTTGGAACAGCCGAATATGCTGCTATGTCTGACACTTTTCTTAAATCCCCCTTCATTTTTAAAGATCCTGCCCCCAGATCAGTAACACGGATTATTCTTTCAGAAGACAAACACCTTTTTCTTATTTCTTCAATCTTTAAGACAATATCATTGGCCGTTTTATTCCTGAATACCCTCGATATAAGATCAAAAATGAAAGGGCTGTGTATCCCATGTCCATTTCTGTGTCGCGAAAAGAGCAGGTAATCAAGAAAACCTGAGATTCTGAAAAAAATCATCCCTTCAGTAATTAGGTAAGGTTCGCAAAATTAATTATTTTCGGTCATCTTTTCCCATACTGTTTACCAGGAAAAATTATGCCTGATTTCCTCGACACAAACATTACATATTTACAGGGTGTTGGTCCCAAAAGAGCTGAGTTGCTTAGTAAAGAATTAAACATAAACACCTTTGGCGATCTACTATGGTATTTCCCTTACAAGTATATTGACAGAACAAAGTTCTACAAGATATCCGAGCTGGATCCTGACCTTCCGTTTGTCCAGATTAAAGGTGTAATTAAGGGCTACTATACTGAAGGGCATGGTCCGGGGAAAAGACTTGTAGCTGATTTTCAGGACGACACCGGCTCAATAAAGCTTATATGGTTCAAAGGGGTAAAATGGATCACTCAAAGCTACATCCCGGGAACAGAATATATTGTCTTTGGCAAGCCGGGTGTTTTCAATGGAATGATAAATATTATCCACCCTGAGATTGAGGCATCGGTGAAAGCTGCTGAAAGGGTTAGTTCGGCGCTGCAGGCTCAATACAACACCACGGAGAATCTGAAAAACCATTTTCTTACTTCCAGGGCTCTGAGCAGGCTGATGGGAAATCTGATCAGGCAGATGAATTTCAGGCTGCCTGAGACACTCCCTGGATATATTATATCGAAACATAAGCTGATGGATATTGACGAAGCATTGAGAAAGATACACTTCCCATCCGGCAATGCTGAACTCGAAAAAGCCAGATATCGCCTGAAATTCGAGGAGCTATTCTTTATCCAGCTCAACATTATCAGGTTTAAGAGCAACCGTTCGCGCAAATTCAGAGGATTTGTTTTTTCAAATGTTGGTGAAAATTTCAACAACTTCTATTTCAACAATCTCCCGTTTACACTTACGAATGCTCAGAAGAAAGTAATGAAGGAGATAAGGAAGGATCTGGGTTCAGGGAAACAGATGAACCGTCTTCTTCAGGGCGATGTAGGAAGCGGGAAAACACTCGTTGCCCTGATGAGCATGCTGATTGCCATTGATAATGGTTACCAGGCCTGCCTGATGGCACCGACCGAAATTCTGGCAAACCAGCATTACCAAACCATAACAAAATTTCTTGATGGCATCAACATCAAAGTGAGGCTCCTGACAGGATCATCTGTTCGGACTTCAAGGAAGGAAATAAGCGAATCGCTGCAGGATAAATCACTTGACATCCTTATTGGAACCCACGCTCTTATCGAGGATAGTGTACAGTTCGGAAGGCTTGGGCTTGTCATCATCGATGAACAGCACAGATTTGGTGTTGAACAGAGGGCAAAACTGTGGCAGAAAAGCTTAAATCCGCCACACATTCTTGTAATGACTGCCACACCCATTCCAAGGACTCTTGCCATGACCCTTTATGGCGATCTGGATGTCTCTGTCATTGATGAGTTGCCCCCAGGCAGGATTCCGGTAAAGACGATGCATTTCTTTGATTCAGAAAGAAATAAGGTNNTACAAGGATCTCGAGGATGGATGGGATACTATCTCAAGAGCATTCCCGGCTCCTGAGTATTGTGTAAGCGTGGTGCATGGTAAAATGTCCTCAGCGCTAAAGGAAGAGTCGATGAGGCTTTTCAAGGAGGGGCAGGCTGATATTCTTATTGCCACCACTGTAATCGAAGTTGGCGTTGATATACCTAACGCTACCGTTATGGTTATTGAGAGTGCCGAAAGGTTCGGACTTTCACAGCTCCATCAGCTTAGAGGGCGGGTTGGAAGAGGGGCTGACCAATCTTATTGCATACTGATGAGTTCAGTAAAACTTTCAAAAGAAGCAGCTACAAGAATCGANNGGCACTATGCAGAGCGGCATTCCTTTTGACCTGAAAATTGCCAACCTCGGAAAGGACGGCCAGATTATTGAATATGCGAGGAACATTGCAGAAGAAATCATTTCCTTGGATCCGCTTCTTGAAGAGAGCAGCAACCAGATACTGGCTGCCGGTCTGAAGCGTCTTTTCAGCAAACAGCAATCGTGGAGCAATATAAGCTGAATATGACAATATCAGAATATTATAGTGTACTTGACCTTC
>PMIG01000197.1 GCA_003157055.1 Bacteroidales bacterium
GGAAAAAGTATACTTGTCTACACCTGGGCCTCCACAAATTAGTGACGTAGCTTTAATCTTGTATTTTTCAAGCGTCGCAGTAAGTTTATTCGCCAGTTCAGGAGAATAGGTTCTGATATTAAGCTGACATACAGGGAAACCAAGATCCCTTACAATATTCAGATCTTTTTCCGGGTTGTCAGCAGAAGCGATCACGCCAACTTGAATATCATTTAACATGCCTCCTGATTTTACAAAAGTCCCGGTGTCAAAAGAAGAAAGAATACCGGGAATCCCTGAAATGAGTGCCGTGGAATAAATGAATTTCCTTCTGCTGATAGGTGTCATGGAATATAGGTTTTTAATTGGTTGTTTGTTATATGGTCTTATCCTTTAATGATTCATTAAAAATAAAGATTTTTTCTTATGCAAAAGCAGTACGTCTTGACCACATTTGGCCGGTTCAATTGCATTTATCATAAATAATTTAACGGCAAACACTTAATTCCGGCAAAGGATGGTCAATTTACTCCGGCGAAATATGGTCAGAGCCACTGGCTTTTCCAGTCAATGGAGGAATACAGGGAATCGAGATAATCATGCCGAAGCTGCTCAAAAGAGAAAGCTACTACCTGAAGAAGAAACGGGAAGAGAGATGTCGGTCAAGAGCTGGGATAGAAGAGCTCATATCACACCTGAAACATGACGACAGGATGATCAGGAATTACCTCAGCGGCAGAGCAGGATACCAAACCAACACCCTACTGGCTGCTGCAGCATACAATATAAAGAAATGGATGAGATTAAAACAACAGGAGATACTCGATTTAATTTTTCGTTTGTTTTACCAGGGGCTTATTTTGGTCCCGGTAAATATCCAACGCTGACTAAGGAATGAAAAACAAGTATTAATAAGGATCAACTAAATATGGTCAAATTACTCGGCTGTTTTAATAAATATTGATTCACATAATTCTCCATTTTTTTCTACTTTTACTTTATCATTGACTGATTTCTGACTTTGCATTTAAGATGACCAATAAACTTATTAATCTGGTATTATTATTCTTGTTGTCTCTTCCACTAAGCGCAGGATACAAAAAAAATGTTCATTCCATTTCACGTCGTGAAGGCTTATCAAATGGTGCAGTGAATACAATTGTGAAGGATACAGAAGGGTATATCTGGTTTGGTACCTGGAACGGACTTGACCGTTACGACGGTAGCAATATAGTGACTTATCTGCCAGGGAATAATCCCAGTTCTATTCATAATCATGTTATACGGGAACTATACCCTACTTCAGCAGGACCCATATGGATGCTCACTAACAAAGGGCTGGCATTATATGATAATATACACGACCGTTTTACCTCTTATTTTACAAAGGAATCGGAGCAGATAAACTATGAAAATGACATTGCAATCAGTCATTCAGATATTTATGGCACACTGGCCTCAGTATTTGGATATGGTATTTTCAGATTTGACACTGTAACAATGCAATTTAATAAAATCATTTTCGATAATATTTCACAGCCGGCTTCGCTCAACATTAAAAGGATTCATTTTGCTGGCGACCATGCATACTGCATTACAGGAAGTAATCAGGTTTTTATGTTATCAGGCAATAAACTTGAAGAAGTTTTGCAGCTACCATTAACGGGGACTCTGTCATCATCAATTTCTGTCTTAATAAACCATCACCCGTATATACTTATTACTCAACGCTACGGCGCTGCCCTCCTGATTGACCTTGAATCAAAGGAGGTTAAGCAACTCCGGATCCCTGGCGATATAATTACTTCATTCTCACTTTCGAAGGAAGAAAACAAGCTATGGGTCGGTACCGAAAAGGGCAAAATTTACAGTTTCAATCCATTCACCCGAAATTTCAAAGAACTTAACATACTTTCAGATCTGTTTGTAAATAATCCTATCGCAACGCGTGTCTTAAGCATTTATGAATCAGAACCCGGTATTTTATGGATAGGAACTGATGGGAACGGAGTATATACCATTAAGTTATCTGAGTTTCCGAATAAATGCATTTCATCAGATCAATTGGCATATCCCATTGTAAGAAGCATTCTCGTGACTCATAAAAGGGATGTTCTGATTGGTACCAAAGGAGGTGGAATAGACGTGTTTGATACTAATGGAAATCATATCAGGGGAATTTCAGTCAAAGATGGTTTGAGCAACAATTCAGTACTCTCACTAAATGAGCGGGAAGATGGTTCTATCTGGGTTGGTACTGATGGAAAAGGTATTGACATTATTTCGAAGGATTATAAATTGGTTCGCAATTTTCCTCGTGATTTTAAAAGTTCCAATCCTTTAAGCTTTGCGTCAGTATACCGCATTCTTGAAGACAGTGATCATCGTATTTTTCTCGGAACAAGTGGTTATGGAGTTATTATGATCGAATTTGACAAAAAAAATATTTCACTTCCCATTAATTACGAACAATTGGTTATTGATAAAAGCATTGATACCAATAGTCCTCAAAAACAAATAGTGTATGCTCTTGCTGAAGAAAAGCCAGGGATTATCTGGATAGGAACAAGAGGGCTTGGTGTTTATCGTTACAATACAATAACCAAGAGGGTAATTGTACAATATTCCTCATTGTCAAATCCTAATATTATTAGAAATGATGATATACTTTCCCTGTTTACAGACCTTGACGGATATATCTGGTGTGGCAGCAGCAATGGTATTTTCAATTTCCTGCCAATATCCGCCGATTCAGTCTTAGTTGCCGGGTTAACTAGTCAGCCCGACCTTTCTAATACAAGTATTCATGCGATCCAACTTGATAAACAGAGGAATTTGTGGGTCACTACCAATCAGGGACTCTCATTATTAAACATGAACAGAAAGAATGTCCGGAGTTTTAATGTTAACGATGGCCTGATTAATATCGAATACAGTGATGGAGCTTCGTTTTTTGATAAAGAAACAGGTAATCTATATGTTGGCGGCACAATGGGCGTAGATATCATTCAAACAGATGAGATTATATTCTCTTCCTATTTTCCTTCTGTCGCAATTAATCAGTTTTTTATAAAGAATATTCCTGTAGAAATAGGGAATAAAAACATACTAACCTGCCGCATAAATCACCAGAACAATATAAAGCTTGAATATAATCAGAATTCAATCTCATTTAATGTTTCTCCTCTTGTTTACTGGGGTCAGGAGCGTCACAGGATTTCATACCGGCTGATTAACTTTGATGACGAATGGGTAATCAATCAACAGAACCAGCCCATTAGTTTTTCAAATCTGGCACCGGGTAAGTATTCCCTTCAAATACGCGTGAGCGACGAGAATGGAAACTGGTCAAAAATCACCAAGGAAATAGGGATAATCATTAATCCTCCTTTCTGGTTGACATCATGGGCAATTATGTGTTATATCCTGCTGGCTTTTGGAATACAACTTTCCTTATTTATGGCTTACCGCCGACAGGAAGCAAGGAAAAAGGAAGCTGTCCTGAATGAATTCAAAAAGAAAAAAGAAGAAGAATTACAAAGGTATAAAATAGAGTTTTTTACCAACGTGGCACATGAGTTTCGCGCTCCTCTTACAATTATAATTTCACACATTCATGCGATGCTTGAAGATAACCTGAATACCGTTGAAAACGCGCGTCTGTTAAAGGTATTTAATAATAGTGTTAAGCTTCAGAAACTGGTTTTGGAAATAATGCAATTCCGAAAACTGGAAAAAGGAAAAGAGCCTTTAAATATCCAACTAACAAAACCTGTTGATCTGATACGTGAAGTTGTTATCGATTTCGAACTACTTGCACAACAAAGAGATATTCATTGTGAAGTCATCGCTCCTGATCCTCAATTGGAGTTTAGGACAGATGCAGATAAGTTTCAGCGTATTATGACTAATTTGATTTCGAATGCAATAAAATATAATAAACCCGGAGGCTTTGTCAAAGCTTTTATTAAATCAGATAAATCAACTCTCATTGTTGAAATAGAAGATAATGGAGATGGTATAACACCCGAGTACTATCAAAAGGTGTTTGAGCCATTCGGAATATCTTCAGCCAGGGAAAGGGGAAGTTTTCCGGGATATAGTTCCACAGGGCTGGGTCTTGCTGTTACAAAAGGCATGGTCGAATTACTAAAGGGGGCTATTAGTTTTGAAAGCAAACTCAATAAAGGGTCAAAGTTTATTTGTGTTTTTCCTGATGTTCATGAATCAGGTTCTGGAGAGTTTCTAAGTGAACCGGCTGATAAGCTAAATGAAATCAATTTCATTGATGAAGCAAAACCTGAAGAGACTCTTGAAAATTCCGAAATATTATCCGGAAAACCTCTGATCTTACTGGTTGATGATGATACTGAAATCTTGATATTACTCAGGGATTTTTTACAGTCTGATTATAATATTCTTTTTGCCCAGAACGGCCTTGAGGCTTATAATAAAGTTATATCCGACAGGCCCGATCTGATAGTTGTGGATGTGATGATGCCGGAAATGGATGGCATTGAACTCTGTGGCAAATTGCGTGAGAACTTTGACACTAGTCATCTTCCGATAATCCTTCTGACAGCCAGAGCTGAAATAGAAGACAGAATTGCCGGTTTGAAAGCTGGAGCTGATTCTTATATCCCCAAACCATTTCATCCCGAACATTTGAAAGTTCGCATAGAAAAACTCATTCAATTTAGGAACAGTATTAAAAGTCACTTCGGGAAGCTGGATGATAATTCCACGCTGGTGAAAAAAATCCCTGATCCTTTTTTTCAGAAATTGCTAAGCTTTATTGATGAGAACATTTATGACGAAACACTTTCATCTGAAAAGATTTGTGACAAACTGGCTATCAGCAAGACTTCACTTTACAATAAAACCAGATCATTGCTCGGAACTACTCCTCATAGCCTGATATTCAGGCGCCGTTTGAGCAAAGCAGCTACCCTTCTTAAATCAACCACAATGACGGTGAGCGAAATCATTGACCAGACCGGATTTACAAGCAGAACTCATTTCTATGATCTGTTTAACAAGACTTATGATTGTTCGCCTTCAGCCTACCGAAATAAACCGATGTTAAACTAGAAATTTCTTTAAGAGAACTTTTCTCATATAAAATCGACTGTTTTTTGGTAAATAACCAACAACTATTTTGATGTTGTGATTTTAAACAGGCGGACTATTCCTGAAATCGGATCATTTTGTACTCTAAAGGACAAGATCGGGAATGTGGCGGACAATGATTGCATACAAACTATTATAGCTTTGTTACCAATCTAACCGACTATAATGGATATTGCACACCGCTTCCCCCAAAACCCTCTTCTTCGTCCAACTGATCTTAAACCAGGTATTGAAGGAATGGAAATAGTCTGTCTGCTTAATCCGGGTGTTTTTCAATTTGACGGGAAAATCTGGCTCTTGATTCGTGTTGCTGAACGTCCCAAACAAATTGAGGGTAAAATCAGTTTCCCGATATATAATAGCAAAGGTGGAATCGAGATTCTTAACTTCGATAAAAACGATCCCGATCTGGATACTTCTGATCCAAGGATAATCAATTATAAGAAAAGGGATTATCTTACTACACTTTCTTACTTAAGACTAGTCTGCAGCGATGATGGGATACATTTTTATGAACCGAATGGATACCCTCCCATTTTTGGCAAAGGGGAATTAGAATCTTTTGGCATAGAAGACTGTCGTGTAGCTTTCATATCTGATGGTTTTTGTCTTTCATTTACCGAGGTATCGGAATCTGGAGTTGGAGTAGGACTCATTATTACTAAAGATTGGAGGAACTTCAAACGTGAAGGAATGATTTTCCCACCTCATAATAAAGATTGTGCCATCTTCGAAGAAAAGATAGCCGGGAAATATTTTGCTTTACACCGACCCAGCAGTCCTGAACTGGGCGGAAACTTTATTTGGATAGCCGAGTCGCCCGATCTTGTTCACTGGGGTAGACATAAATGCATTGCTACCTCGCGACCTGGTATGTGGGATTCTGCTCGTGTGGGTGCTGGAGCACCACCTGTCAAAACTGAAAAAGGCTGGCTTGAAATCTATCATGGTGCTGACAGCAATAATCGCTACTGCCTTGGTGCACTTCTGCTCGACATCAATGATCCATCAAAAGTTCTTGCCCGTAGCACTGAACCAGTTATGGAGCCCATACAACCTTATGAACAAACTGGATTTTTCGGAAATGTAATATTTACCAATGGCCATTATGTTAAAGGTGACAACATCTTTATGTATTACGGGGCAAGCGATGAAGTAATCTGTGGTGCCCGACTTTCAATCTCTGAAACTCTTTCAACTCTTAATTAATAGACTCTGATCGAAATGATTTCTAAACTAACCGCTGAGTATCGTTTTTTTCTTTCAATGCCATA
>PMIG01000295.1 GCA_003157055.1 Bacteroidales bacterium
TGAATCAGAACGTAACCTGGGGTGCTTTATCGGCACCTTCCATAGAAAGAAAATATGGTCTTTCAGTAAAACCGCGCATTCCGGCAATAAAACTCTCAGGAAACCTCTTGATATATGTGTTGAACGACTGGGCAACGTCGTTGAAATTTCTTCTTTCAACTNNCAGTTCAGGATATTTTTCCACGACGACCATTAGTTTTGACAGGGAAGAGCTTAGTTCGCCCTGCGCTGCCTGGAACTGCTTCATATTTTCGGCTGTCATTTTCGTCGGATCGAGCGTTACTTGCGTAGCTTTTGCCCTTGCCTCAATAACTTTTGTAAGTGTTTCCTGTTCAAAGTTGGCTGCACCCTTCACAGTATTTACGAAATTCGGGATGAGATCAGCCCTGCGCTGGTACTGTGTCTCAACATTGCCCCACTGGCTTTTTACCTTCTCCTGCATAGTTACCATGTTATTATTAACTTTTATAAACCACATGACAACTCCGAGGATTATCAGTGCAAAAAATGCAACTATTATAATCGTAATCAAACAACCTCTTTTCATTTTTTGGATTTTATAATTTTCATCAAAGGTAAAAAATATCTGATTAACAGAACAAATGACTAAATTTGAATTATATTTTGGAAAATGAATGAGAACAATTGCTATTGCAGCCGGGGGAAACTCATCTGAATTTGAGATATCAGTTAAGAGCGCAAACGAAGTGAGTAAGGCGCTGTCGTCAAAATACATGGTTTATATAATCATGATCAAAGGCTCTGAGTGGTATTGGGAGGATCAGAAAGGCAGATATCATAATATTGACAAGAATGACTTTACACTTATTACTGATGATCTGAAGGTCAGGTTTGATGCTGTTTTCATTGCTATTCATGGAACACCTGGTGAAAATGGCCAGCTGCAAGGCTATCTTGACATACTGAAAATACCCTATTCAAGCTGCGATGCATTTTGTTCAGCTCTTACATTCAACAAACAGGCCTGTAAGCTTTTTCTGAAAGAATATAATATCGCAATGGCAGATGCAATCCTTGTCAGAAAGAATGAAAAACCTGATCCTTCGGTTTTTGTAAAAAAATTGGGTATGCCTTGTTTTGTCAAGCCCAACGACAGCGGCTCAAGTTTCGGGGTATCAAAGGTGAAAAAGAGTGAAGACCTTCCTGATGCAATAAATAAAGCTTTTAGGGAGAGCGATGAGGTACTGATTGAAGCGTTTATGAAAGGCAGGGAGGTTGCGTGCGGGGTTGTAAAAACCGGTGCAAAGACTCTCGTTCTGCCAGTCACCGAAATTATAAGTAAAAACGAGTTTTTCGATTACGAGGCAAAGTATTCGAATGGAAAATCAGAAGAGGTCACTCCTGCAAGGATGCCATCAGATATAACGGGCGAGGTCCAGCGGTTGAGCTCACTGATATATGACCTTCTTGGCTGCAAGGGTATCGTCAGGGTCGACTTTATAGTTATCGGCAACAAGCCATTCTTTCTTGAGATCAATTCCGTACCTGGAATGACTGAGGAGAGCCTTGTCCCGCAACAGGCAAAAGCCGCAGGGATCCTTCTTTCTGATCTGTACGGCATGGTCCTCGAGGATCTTTTTGTATAAAAACCAGAGAGAGCTCATTAAGTGTACAATATACACTTAATGAGCTCTCTTAATATATTCAACCGCAGAAAGCTTATTCCCCTTTTGCCATCTTCAGCGCTCTGGTAGTCGTGTAGTATTTTGTTATCATCCCTGCCACTTCCCATTCCGGGACCTTGCCTTCCTTCATATACTCAAGGAATTTAGCGGTTACCTGTCCGAAATGCTCTTCATGTGTCACCCTATATTTGTTTGGGATATTCACCCTGATAATGTTATTTCCTGCCGATTCTACCTGAAGGCTGTCATAAGCTAAAGTTCCAAGTATGGTTTTTAACTTAGCTGAGAAAGTATCAAACTTTAACCCTTTGATATTCTCAATATATAGCGTTGGAAGATATTTTTCCTCAGCACCCTGCCTGATCACAAGATCGCATTTTGAACCGCGCATAGCAGAATAATAAGTATCGCCTGTACCTTCCGGCGACATATAGTTCCATTTAACAGAGACTTTTACCCATACACCCCTGATCTGGTAAACCATTTCTCCGTTCGAGTAAACATCCAGTTTATCGTCTTTAACATCTTTCTGCAGGTATGCCGGAAAATCTTCAAGCCCTGTCACTCCCCTGAATTCATCCTTCGAAATAACCGTTGGCCATCTTTTTGCCGAAACCATTCTGATGTCGGTGGTATCAAGTGACTGTCCCTGGAAGCACTCCCACTGAACAAGATCAACAAGGTGTGTCGAAACATCGACGATTCCTTCTCCCTGCTGCTCAACATCGAAAAACCATGCAGGACGCTGCAGAGGTACGCCGGATACCAGCTTCGAAAAATGATGAACGCTGACATCTGATATTGCCGGCTCTTCCCTTGTTCCCGTTAACAGCCTGCCAAATATATCTTCATTCTGCGATAGCATCTTCTGCAATATTGTAGTGATCTCATATCTCTCTGTCATGATATCGTAAAGAATGATGCCTTTTTCGCCTGCAGTTTTGAATGCTTTAACCAGGATCGGGAAGTCCTTTGCAGATATTATCATCGGTTTATCTGCCAGCACATTAAGCCCGGCATTAATTGACCTTGATATGTATTCGGCTTTTTTCTTATTATTTCCAGATAATACCACAACATTTCCAGGTTTCTGTTCGAGCATTTTGTCGAAAAAATCCGGTCCTCTGTAAATAAGTTCTCTCCATGAAGTGGGGTGATCGGGCCGGTTATTATACAATTTTATTCTTTCGATGTGTTGTTCGCAATCTGGCCCTTCAGGTGCATAGACGCTTACTGTTGGCGATACCTGATCGTACATTATTTTCTGTACAAGTGCAGCATGAAAATGGCCGGGGTCGACGGTTATCAGTTTTACCTGGTAATTTTTTTCCATGATAGGGGATGTTTTATCGCCAGATTGTTTCTTTGATCTCCCGGAACCGCATGAGACCAAGATAAAAACAGAAGCAACTAAAACGATTATTTTTTTCATAGATATTGATTTTTTAAGGCTTAAAGTTTCACCAAGCTTTTCTTAGTGATCCTTCGTATCTTTGCGCCTTAGTGGCATTTTATTACTTTTTTACAATACAAACAACCGGAGGGTATGCAAAATCGTTCCATATCCTGTCAGCATCCTATCACGTCTTGTCCTCTGAAGTAATCATGGTGCTGTTGTCTTTATTCCATTCGGCATCAGAGTTTCCTTTTTTCAGGACGATATCATCCAAGTTGATTTCTGTGGTGATGGCATTCTGAACTTTCTGAAGGGTGCTTTTATAAAGGAAGGATTCCCACTTCTTTCCTGGATCTGTTGTTCTGTCCAATATCCACCAGAGCCTCGACACGTATCCTGGTTCAACCTGAAATGATTTTTCAACCAGAGCACCATTTACCTTTTCATAAAGCTGAAATGAAAGAGTATCGCTTTTAATTACACCTTCAAGTTCGACGCTCACAGGAGTATTTATGAGCTGATATGAACCTGCTTCAACATAAAAATAAAGAAGCTGTGCCTTTTGTGGAAATGGTGTTATGGACAGACCAGTTAAGATGGCTGTATAGATAAGAAGCTTTTTCACTGAGTGGTTATTTCGAGTATTTTTTTACAGCATTAAGGAAAGCATGAATATTAGTATCATTTACATCCTGAGGCATCCCTCCGCCTGCTGACCAGATTATCCTGTCGTAATTCTTTATTTCACCGAAGGCTTTTTTCACTGCCTCATCCACCTGCTGAGGCGTTCCTCCGGCAAGAATGTCTCTTGGAGGGATATTCCCTAGCAGGATAACCTCCGGTCCTGCGAGGTTACGTATCTCACTCATTGAATGATTAAAAGANNGAGAATATCCTTTTGAAATATGGCATTGCAAATTCCTGGAATTCAGTTTCTCCCACAAAACCCATGAGATCGTCCAGAATAAGCACTCCATCAATTGACGGGAAGCATTCTTTCTGCCAGCAGAGCCAGTCGCAGATGAAATCCGTAATCTTTTTCAGCAGCTTGTGTGAGCCTTCCGGATCCACTGCAAGTCCCATCATGAACTCGGTGGTCCCCATCAGAAAGGAGGCAATATTCATTGGTCCGCGGGCAATTGCAAACCTTACCTGATGATCGGCATCACGGATTGCCTTTTCATTATGCTTCAAACGGTTTATCATGAACGGCAGGAGTCCGTCACTCTTTACATTAGGCTGTGGAAGCGAATCTACACCTTCAATGCCAGTCAGAATCTTCTCAGCATGGGGCAGACTTTTTGCAAGGAATATCATCCTTGCACCGAACGCCGATGGTTCAGTGCACATTCCGTATTCCGACCAGAATGTTGGCATAAACCATGTATCCGGGAAAGCGTTTATAGCTTTAAGATTAGCTTTAAACCAGAGCTCGTCAGATGAGTAATAATCAATTGTCGAAATCCCGTACCAGCCTGGTATCCATGGACTATCTATAATAAAACCAGCAGGCTGGTAGCTTAATTTCTTTCCGTCAACCAACTTTAACAGGTCTTTCCAGGATGAGTTTCTCATAACTATATTCTATTGGTTAAGTCAGATTAATAACTGGAATAAATTTGACAATAAAATTAATGAGAAAAAAAATTCCTCCTTCGGCTAAATGAAGTTAATAATTGTTTAATGTCAAATTTCCCCGGGAATACCAGATTAAAATGGCCGGATTAATCAGACCAGGGTCTCCTCATCTGTTCTTATTCCTTTTGATCAAATGTACCATCTCTGTATGAATCTATCGGATCACAGATACAAATAAGGTTTCTGTCGCCATAACCGTCGTCGATCCTTCCTACGGAAGGCCAGAACTTATTTTCAATTATCCACTTTGCCGGGAAAGCAGCTTTCTGCCGGTCATATTTATGGTTCCAGTTATCGGCAGTGACAACCATTACTGTATGGGGAGCATTATGAAGCACATTATCTTCCCTGTCAGCTTTCCCATCCATTATTTCCTTAATCTCAGCCCAGATGGATTTCATCGCATTAATAAACTTATCGAGCTCCTGTAGCGACTCTGATTCAGTAGGCTCCATCATCAATGTACCATGGACCGGGAATGACAATGTGGGAGCATGGAATCCGTAATCCATAAGTCTCTTGGCTATATCAGATTCGGTAATCCCGGCTTCTGCCTTGAAATTACGGCAATCAAGTATCATCTCATGAGCAACAAAACCATTAGTGCCGGTGTAAAGCGTTTTAAACCAGTTCTTAAGGGAAGCTGAAATATAATTGGCATTAAGTATAGCATATTCGGTGGCTTCAGTAAGTCCTTCAGATCCCATCATCATCACATAAGCATGGGAAATAGTTAGTATATGGGCACTCCCGAACGGTGCAGCTGCAACAGCTGTCGATCCATGACTGCCACCGGTCTTTACCATCGGATGGGAAGGCAGGAAAGGTGCAAGTTCCTCATTAGTGAGAATTGGTCCCGCTCCGGGGCCTCCTCCTCCATGAGGAATTGCAAACGTCTTGTGAAGATTCAGATGGCAGATATCTGCACCAATGTGGCCCGGGTTGGTAAGACCAACCTGTGCATTCATATTGGCGCCATCCATATATACGAGGCCTCCGTTGGAATGAATGATCCCTGTCATTTCAGTTACTGCTGCTTCATAAACCCCGTGGGTTGAGGGGTAGGTGATCATGAAAGCGGCAAGGTTTTCCCTGTTCTCCTCTGCTTTTTTTCTTAGATCATCAACATTTATGTTTCCCTTATCGTCACATTCAACCACAACTACATGCATCCCGGCCATAACTGCGCTGGCGGGATTGGTACCGTGAGCTGAAGAGGGTATAAGAACAACATTCCTGTGTGCATTTCCCTTGTTAATATGGTATTCCCTGATTACCATCAGCCCGGCATACTCACCGGCAGCACCTGAATTAGGCTGAAATGAGATGGCTGAGAAACCTGTTATTTCCTTAAGAGCTTCACCCAACTCATCCATCAGATGGTAGTAGCCAGCTGCCTGTTCTTTTGGAACAAAAGGATGGACATTGGCAAATTCCGGCCAGCTCATGGCAAACATCGATGTGGCAGGGTTAAGCTTCATAGTGCAGGAGCCGAGAGATATCATGCAGTGCGTAAGCGAGAAATCCTTGCGTTCAAGCATCTTGATATAGCGCATCATCTCAGTTTCGCTGTGATAACGGGTAAACGCAGTCCTTTCGAGAAAAGCAGATTTTCTCAGGAATTTCTCATCAATGCAATTACAGTCACAATAAATACCGACATGTCTGGCATGCTTGCTGGCAGCATTAGCAAAAATATCGAGAATGGAATTGATCTCCTCGAATGAGATGACCTCATCTATGCTAATGCTTACTATTTTTTCATCCGGGTAATAAAAATTCAATTCAGCGGCCTCAGCCAGCTTCCTGATTTCATCCTGCTCCCTGTGTGAGAGAAGTTCAATTCTTAGGGTATCAAAAAATATCGGATTAAGCTGTCTGTATCCAAGCTCCTTCAATGAACAGCTTAATGTGCAGGCTGATTTATGGATGTGTAAAGCGATATTTTTCAGACCTTCAGGGCCATGATACTGGGCATACATACCACTCATAATTGCAAGAAGCGCCTGGGCAGTGCATATATTTGAAGTTGCCCTTTCGCGCTTGATATGCTGCTCCCTGGTCTGAAGAGCCATCCTTAGTGCTGTATTTCCTTGTGCGTCAATAGATACACCAATGATTCGTCCCGGCATGCTGCGTTTGAGTTCATCCCTTGTGGCAAAAAAACCGGCATGCGGGCCTCCGAAGCTCATCGGGAGGCCAAATCTCTGGCTTGAACCGACAACGATATCAGCGCCCCATTCACCGGGAGGTGTAATAAGTGCGAGGCTCATTAAATCGGCAGCCACTCCGACCAGAGCGCCTGCAACATGAGCTTTTCCGGCAAATGCACTATAATCCTTTATCTGCCCGGAAGCAGCAGGATACTGCGCAAAAACTCCAAAAAACATTTCATTCAGCTGAACATCTTCAAACTTGCCAAATACCAGCTCTATGCCCAGCGGCTTTGATCTTGTGATTATTACATCACGAGTCTGCAGGAAGATATCCTCATCAACAAAGAATTTATTTGCTCCCGCTTTTACCGCAGCCCTTGAACGGGCATTGAACATCATTATCATAGCTTCAGCAGCAGCTGTTGCCTCATCCAGAAGAGATGCATTGGCTATCTGCATGCCTGTCATNNACATTCCTGATTACCACCGACAATAAAGCCACTCTGTAGTATCCCTGTCCTATTAAGGAACGGAACATCTTGTTTTCAGAACCCAGCTTCTTCAGGTAATTAAGATATTCATACTCGCTCATGGCTTCGGGTAAAGCAAGCTTTTTATTAAGCCTTATGTTAGCAGGCACAGTTTTATCAATCAGCTGATCGAGCGAATCAGCTCCAATAACTTTTAGCATTCCCGGCAGTTCACTTTTACGTGGTCCGTTGTGCCGGTTAACAAATTTATCTGATGACATATAATTAGTTTTTATTTAATAACAAATAAATAAAATCTGAGTTCTGAGGATTTAATCGGAATTTGTGCAAAATTAGCTATTTGCATTACTAAAATAAGGATTTGTTTTCAACTCCTTTTCAATAGTAGTTGCTTCGCCATGGCCCGGATATACAATTGTAGAGGGCGGGAGAACAAACAATTTGCTCTTTATACTGTGAATAAGTGTTTCGTAGCTTCCTCCGGGCAGATCAGTTCTGCCGATGCTTCCAGAGAAGAGAGCATCGCCGGTAAACACTGCACCTGCTTTGCTGCAATAAAAGGCTATGCTGCCTGCAGTATGTCCCGGAACATCTAATACCATAAGGTTTTCTGACCCGAAGGTCACAATGTCTCCGTCATTCAGAAACCCGGAAGGCTCAGGTGGTGTTGCCAATGTTAGTCCAAAAAGCATGGCATGATCCGGTGAATCGATAAGGTTCTCCTCCTCAAGTTTATGGCATAATGTTCCAAGTTTGTACTTCTCAAGGAACATTCCGTTTCCGAAGACATGATCGAGATGACAATGAGTGTTCAGCAGAAGCACAGGAGTAAGGTTCTTTTTCTGAAGAAAGAGGGAAAGCCTCTCAAACTCATTCCTGCCNNTGAATATTTCCATAAAAAATTATTTTCCATTGACAGTCCCTTTAAGCATCGGGACAAAAACAAAAAGTCCGTGAGAAGAATAATCAAAAGTATTTTCGCCTGTACGCAGAACAAGAGTCATAACCTGTGAATTGCTATCGCCGAGAGGTACCACCAGCCTCCCTCCGATCTTGATCTGGTTTAGCAGTCCGGACGGAATTTCATTAGTTGCAGCAGTTATTAATATACCGTCAAAGGGCCCATATTGCGGCTTCCCTTCATGGCCGTCTCCATAAAAAAAATCTGCTGAGTATCCAAGTGATATAAGTGTTGTCTGAGCTTTATGATATAATTCCCTGTAACGTTCTATCGTATAAACTTTTGCGCCCATCTCGGCAAGTATTGCAGCCTGGTAGCCCGAGCCGGTACCAATTTCAAGTATCTTATCCCTTTTCTTTACTTTCAGAAGAGAGGTCTGTACTGCCACAGTATAGGGCTGTGAGATTGTCTGTCCTGATGCGATNNCCTTTGGCTTCAAAATTATCTATCATCTGTAAAAGCGGCATCAGGTATTTACGAAGTAAAAATATAAAAATTGTTTGTCAGGATTCAGAACATAAATCATTCATTGAATATATTTGTTGCTATCTTCATAAAAAGAAATCATAAATACGGCATTAACAATAATATGAACGATCAGGGAGACAACGGCTCAGGTGCGTATAATGGCAAAATAATGGAGATGCCTGCCCTCTATTCATTTATTAAAATTCTTACCGATTATCTTTTTTCCATTATTATTCTATTGCTTCTGAGCCCTTTAATATTGATACTGACAGTCGTTATCATGTTATCGGGCAAAGGTCCGGTTATTTATACACAGGACCGGATCGGGAAGGATGGAAAACCATTCTCAATCTTTAAGTTCAGATCGATGGTTTATGATGCTGAAAAAGGAGAGCCGTTTTTATCGGCCTCCGGAGATGAGAGAGTAACTGGTACAGGCAGGTTTTTAAGAAAGTACAGGCTCGATGAAATTCCAAACTTTATTAATGTCCTGAAAGGTGAAATGTCAATCGTAGGGCCGCGGCCAGAACGCCTTTTCTTCATCAATCAGATAATTAAAAGTGCCCCGCAGTATATCGAGCTTCATAAGGTAAAACCAGGCATNNCTCTTTTATCTCAAAAACAGATCGGCCTGGTTCGATATGAAGATTATTACCCTTACTATCGGGACAATTCTCAGAGGCAAGGGAATCTAGCCGGAAAGAGTGAACCGGCCGATCGGTTTATAAATCGGGCCTGCAGGTCTCAGGATACTCTCAAATAGGATCACCTCCTTAACATTAATCTCCTGGATCTCGACTTCACTATATTCATCGAGAAATGATTTTAAGATCTCCGTATTTTTCAGAAGCTTGATCCTGCCGATTGTAATATGGGGCTTGAAGGGACGATCCTCAACTTTGAAGCCCGTATCTTTTAAGCCGCTCGCTATCTTTTCAAAGAGGCGGACAAGCGTTTCAGGTTCTGCAATTCCAACCCAGATGATCCTTGGATCGCGAAAGTTCCTGAAAAGACCAACTCCATTGAGTATGAAAGTAAATTCACCAAAACCGGAGCATTCTCTTTTCAGCAACAACCCTGCAATTTTTATTCTATCATCTTCAATGTCGCCAAGGAAAGCAAGAGTGATGTGAATGTTGACCGGATCGACCCAGTTTATCTTCTCTTCTGCCGCCAGTGATTTAAGAGATCGAAGTATACCGGTCAACCTTGTACCGGGGTCAATTTTCAGGGCAATAAAAATTCTTTTCACCAGGATTGCTGAATTACTTAATGTGGTTAAAATGCACCGGCTTCCATATCCCGGACAATGGACTCTATAATGGCATCTTCTCCGTAGGGATCATAATCCTCCTTGAGGTTTGTACCGAATATTCTTGCAATTCCCTGCCAGAAAGCAGCAGTCAGCCCACCTTTGTACTGGCGTATCAGGTCATAAGAAGTATTCTGTGTTTCCCTGTCTATCAGCTTTATAAGAAGGCGTCCCTGAGTGATTGTCATTTCGCTTATCTGGCCCTCATATTNNTTCAGGTTATATAATAGCCTTTGGTATTTCCTGTAATCCGACTGGACCCTCCTATCACTGCTTTTCGAATGTGCCAATACAGATACTTCTTTGATTTCAACTTCTGGAAGCGTCTCCCCATTCCTGTTAACCTTCTGAAGGAGATAAACGCGATCGGAGATAGAATCTTTAACCTGTTTCGCAGAATCTGCCTGCCCTGAAACCAGAGACGAAAATAATAAGGAGAAAAATATGGCAACACTCCTTTTCAATTGTGAAGTTTTTACAAAAATATCAAATATTAATCCTACCGTTACAATCTTTTATGACTCTAAATGGTGCCAGACAATTAATATATCTCCTTTTACATTGCTGTTTAATAAGTTAAAAGGTAAATTTGAAAAAATATTTCTTATGCCGTTAAAAGTCGAAGATCTTGAAGATCAAGTAAATTACAGACAAATTCTTGCAATTCCATACAGTGAACTGATAAATTTTGTTTTTGATTATTTAAAAAGGAAAACCGGACTGATGGTTTTTTTCTGGGCGTTAAATATCTTCTTTCTTCTTACTGCCCTTTCATTCAGGTTTCATATTTCAGGATATTTCGCTTTAAAAAGCATCTTTCTCCACTCTATGCTTGGCCTGGTTGTATTTCCGATTCTTTGCATTCCGGTTCACGAATTATTACATGTGATACCGTTTTGGATGACAGGAGCGCACAGGATCAGGATCGGTATGGACTTTAAGCAATACATCTTCTATGTCACTGCCCACAGGCACGTGGCATCACCGGGAGAGTTCAGGTTCATCGCCCTGGTTCCATTCATTGCAATAAGCATTGCCCTTATAATCATGATCATTTTACTTCCCGGTTTATGGAAATGGAGCCTTTCGCTTTTGCTGTTTGTCCATACTACCATGTGTGCCGGTGATTTTGCCATGTTAAACTTCTATTGTATAAACAAGGGCAAAAAGATTTATTCCTGGGACGATGCCGACGAAAAGGTAGCCTATTTTTATGAAGAGCTATAAGCTTTCTTTTGCCAGCTTCAAAACATTATCATCTCTTACAATCGGCCTTATCCTGAAAGAATACTGATACTTCCTGTCTTGCAGCCTGTATTCAGGATGTATCGGAGCTCCCCATGAGTTATCGCCTCCGACTCCCATCTGACCAAGGTCAATATTAAGGTTAACTAGTTCACGTGGTTTAACACTGTTGATATGGGTGTTTGCGCTCTTTGCATCCTTTCGATATTGTGACAGCTTTCCCGGAGATTCAAAATCATCATGTATATTATTCAAAGCAGCGAAGCAGAAAACAGGATTACCGCTGACGAGAATACCTGTTCCGTTGTCATTTGTAAGGGTGAGCCATCGCGTATCAGTTTTATATCCATTTTCCTGCGGCCGTACATAGGGCACATATTGATCTGCGGCAGTGCTCTCGTAAAGACCTACATCTGCCGAACTCTTCCTGTCAGTATAATTCTCATGCGGCCCTCTTCCAAACCATTTAAGGTTCATGAATTCGGGAGGAAGCTGCATTTGCATTCCCATCCTAGGCACCTCGGGTACTTTTTCAGACAATTTCTCAAATGAGTTTGAGATTATCACATCCGATGAACCCAGGATCGTATAAACTGTAGAATATCCTGCAATTTTCTCTCCAGCAAGTCCCTTTATGTCATAGCGAAAAACGACAACCACCTTACCGGGTTCAGGCTGGCTTATATCGGCCTTGGTGATAACGCTTCCCTCTCCTGCTTTTTTCCATATGCCAAGCATTTTATCCATCCCATAGCCATAGTCGTTATCCGTNNTTGAATGAAGAAATCCGTCCGGTTTCAAGATTAAAAATGATTTTCATATCAGCGCCCGCCACATCAAGGTTATTGCCCCGGGTCTTCTCCTGAAGAACACCATATTCATCATGATTGATCTTTACCTGTGCACCTTCCTGCGGAAGCCTGAACTGCTCGGTTGCATAAACATGATCTTCGGGAACAA
>PMIG01000061.1:0-9486 GCA_003157055.1 Bacteroidales bacterium
GTTCTCGAATATGATCTCATCAAACCCGGGAACCTTTTTTTCATTCCTCTTCATTTTAGTAGTTTTTAGTTGTTAAACAATCACAGGACAATCGCTATCAACTATGCTATAAAAGAGGCTTAGCTACAATTATACTATAGCAAAAAGGGTGCCAATATAAAAGGAGGCTTCCCCCGGACAGCCTCCTTTTCAAACAAGCCAGATCAATAAACCTATTTTATTCCAAACCTGTAGCTGAACTTTATGAGAAATATATTGTGAGGAATGTTATTGTCCTTGTTGAACAGGTCTCCCATGTTATTTATAAAATCCATTTGCCCTGAACCATTATAATTGTCCCTTGTCTGACTCCATACCAGGTAAACTGTCGAACCCGGACTATATTCCCATCTTATTACAAGATTTGACAGGAAGAACTGATAATTAAAGTTATTATTCCCGATTGTATAATCAGTAGTACCATCAGTATTCTCATCAATATTATATTGGTTATTCGGTTCGTCAAAGGTACTCTGCGCAGAGGTGTACACATGGAACCTGTCGGTATATTCTTTTGCAAGAGGATTAAGAATATACTTGTAGTTGTAATATTTTCCGGAAGCAATATATGGCTGCCCCCAATATTGTAATGTCAAATCAGGTGTCAGGTTAAAATTGAGACGGAACGAGGCATTGATCGTTGTTCTGTTAATGCTTGCGAAAATGTATCTGTCAGCACCGTTGTAACTCAGTTTTGTTACGTACTGTAGTTCCGTGAACGACTTGGTGTATCCCGGGCTCACTGTGAAAAACAGATAATTTATCGGTTTATAGGTTATATCTGAGCCTAAATAAAAGCTATTGCTGCTTTTTTCAAATCCTGTATTTGAGTTAATATATATCGAAACATTAAGCTTCTTCCTGTTGTCGGTCGAAATTCCTGCATTCTCCGTAGTACTGCCCGGTAACTTCATCATGGGACCACCCCGGAGAATACTGGTGGAAAGCGATGGAGTATTCACGTTTGCGTAGGCCCAGAAATTCCAGTAGTTCTTAAAAGTGATGCTCGGATTAAACTCAATTCCTTCTCCTAAAATATTTCCGCCAAAATCGTTGACAAGATATAAATCTCCATTTATGTTGTAATTTCTGTAGATTCCTTTAGGCTCCCACTGATGATAACCTGCCCATAGAACAGATAGAACATTATCTGCCTGCTGCATATATCCCAGGTCATTTATCTCAAATCCCGGTGTTTTCCAGATCACGCAACCAAGAAGATTGAAATGACCGTTAAGCTTTTGAATCTGCATTCTCCCTCCCGAACCGAAAAGCGATGTTCTGTTCAGGTCATAGTTCACGTAATCATTATCAGGTCTCTGGAAATAGTGTGCTGATGACTGTTGGGTAAGGGCAATCGCTTCTTTTGATCCGTTAACCTGGCTGAAAGATGCATTAATATTGAACATCCAGCTCTTCTTTCTGAAAAACTGGGTAAAATCGAATCCTCCGGTATAGGCTGATTTGTGCATTGTCTTTGCCAGATTTTCATCGAGGTTCCTGTTGGTGGCGGTGAAAATTCCACCAATTAAAGTATTGCCCTCCCTGAGATCTTTCTGGACTCTTCCCAGAAAATAATTTGTAAGAGGTTCAACAGTCTGAAAAATTCTTCCGCCTACAGTATCTATTTCCGCTCTTTCTTCCCCGGTTGTGGCATCAATAAAACCAAGAGAAAGTCCTTTACTGGTCTTCCCCGTTAACTTTGCTGCCCCAAGGATGGAAGTAAAATTCGGAATGTCAGCATTCCACCCGTCTTTCAGATTGAGATCCCCTTCAGGCCTTCTGCCAATCCTGCGCGAATAAAAGAGGTTATCGTTCCCGTTACTTCCATCACCGATCCCCATGTTGAAATTTGTAATATTATTCCCTTCAATAAAGAAAGGTCTTTTCTCAGAGAAGTATGTTTCGTAGGCAGATAGGTTAACAACTGATGGGTCTGCTTCAACCTGTCCGAAATCAGGATTAACAGTGAGATCCATCGTCATGTTATTGGTAATACCGATCTTAGCATCAACTCCTCCGTTTAATCCGTATTTCTGTCCCTTGGCCAAAAAAGGATTCCCGGGTTCTTTTTTGAAAGTCTCGGCTTTTGCAACTGCATAAGGAGTCACATCAAATATTTTTCTTGGCTTAATGTTATCCATGCCGGTGAGTTCGCCGAAAAGGTGAACAAGCCCCGGAGCATCCTTGGGAATATGAACCCAAAAGTCCTGTTCATTCTTCCTGTAGAAAACCCTGGCGACCTCCAGACCCCATGTGCCATTGGAATTCTTGTCAAATCTCACCTGGCTGAAGGGAATTTTCATCTCTGCAATCCACCCTTCTTTATTAATTGAAGTTTTTGCCCACCAGTTCGGATCCCACGATCCGTCCTGGTTCTGCCCGTCACCCGTGAACATCTGATCGTATTTGACACCGCTGGAACTGATTCCGAAAAGAAATCCTGTCCGGAGATCATGGAAACTGTCGAATATTACACCTACCAGGTCGCCATCAACGTTATCGCGCCTTGTAAGACGGTTTACAATGCTGTCGGGAGCAGTGTCAAAAGCTTTAAAAGCAACATAGATATTATCATCATCAAAAAGGATCTTGAAAACAGTATTCTGTGATGGTTTTTTCCCGTTAAAAGGCTCATACTGGGTGAAGTCATCAACCCAATCGCCCTGTTTCCATGCCTCATCGTCAAGAACTCCATCGATTACAGGAGCTACAGTAGTCCTGGTTGCATGGTACTGCTTCTTGGTTATGGTCTGTGCTGTCGATATGGTGAAAGACAATAGAGTAAGCAAAATTAAGGTTATTGATCTTTTCATCTGGTAGGTCAGTTTTTGGTTTGTTTTCAGGATAAGGACGGATAACAGAGCAATTTGATGCAATAAAGAAGATATTTAGAATCAGTTTAAACAATTTATTTTTGGAATAACAAGTCCCTGTCATAGACACACAAAGTCAATTTCACCCTATTGTAAAATCAGAAAAACAATATATTAACTCCGGTTGAAATCTTTAAGCAGGGGATTGCGGGTCGTCTTCTTTCAATCGTAGAGCCTGATAAACTCATAGGAATTGCCTGTAAAATCAAGAAATCTGAAAAAATCGGATTTTGATATTACCAGCGAAGCCCTGTTATCGTTGGGATGAAAAGTAAGGCGCTCACAGTCTTTAAGCTTTTCATCGATGAAAAGATGAACATTTTTTTCAGTGTCATTTATCAGTCCGAACGGCGATACTGAACCAGGTTCAAGTCCAAGGTATTTCTTAAGCCGATGGTCAGAAGCGAAGGATAGCTTGCCCTGCTTAAGCCGCTTCTCAAGGTCATGGATCTGGAGTAAGCGCAAGTGCTCGAGAATTACAAGATAATGCCTGTCGCCTTTGTGGTTGCGAAAAAAAATATTTTTGCATTTACCGGCGTCATAATCTTTCCAGTAGATCTTTGCCTCTTCAATAGTAGCCAGTGGTGGATGTTCGTGATATTCAAAACTTATACCGAGCTTGTGGAGCAGGAGGTAGAGTTCTTTCTGCCCGGTCATTGGCCCCCAGTCTTTTTTGTAATGAATGAAAAATCGAAACCTGCAAGAAGGGATATATCAGTTCCGGCATCTATCATATCTGTATCTCCTTCCTCAGAAATCCACTCTACGACAATCGGGGTACCTCCGGTATTAAGTCTTTTGAATTCCTGAAGAATATCATAAAGGAATTTTGCAGACGATGAGTTGAAATATGAAAGGTCGATCTGGAATTTAAGCGGATTTTCAGCATTGAAGTTTTTGAATTCCCCTTCAAGAATATCATCGATAAATATCTTCATCCACTCTATTACAGGATAGTAAATTGCACGCACATCCTCAGGCGATGATTTACCCCGGATAAAGAAACTGTTCTTTTGCGGAGAAAGGAGAATTTCCGGCGAGTTATCTGTGGCTTTAATATGAAGCATTTGCATATACAGGCATTTTTGCAAAATTGCATCATTATTTCAGAACTTCAAAAATTATTTTAAGTGGGCAAGAGAATTAGAATAAATCATTATTATTTTCTCCAAGTGTGTATCCGGAATCTTCCCGGAGGGTGTCCGATCTGTAAGCTTCGACCGCGAGCCTGTCGCAAAGCTCATTTTCTTTGTTGTTGCTATGGCCTTTAATCCAGATGAACCTGACAATATGCTCTCTGTATGCCTTCAGGAACCTTATCCAGAGATCGGGATTTTTTTTCTTTTTGAAAGCTTTAGATTCCCATTGGAAGAGCCATCCCTTTTCAACCGAATCGGCAACATATTTTGAATCGGTAAACACAACAACCTTGCTCATTGGCTTCTTCAGGGCTTCAAGCCCGATGATTACCGCCAGCAACTCCATGCGATTATTTGTGGTGAGCCTGAAGCCTTCAGATTTTTCAAGCCTGTGCTTCCCGGAGATCAGTACAACACCATAACCCCCCGGTCCCGGGTTACCGCTTGCGGCGCCGTCGGTATATATTGTGATCTCACCTTGCATGATGAATTACAATGCCGGTATTTGTGAGGAAAAGCTTTATAGCAATTGAAAGCAGAATCACACCAAACACTTTTCTCAACAGCTGTAATCCCCCCTGCCCGAAAAATTTTTCAAATATTGATGTAAGACGAAGTACAAAATAAACAACAATCATATTGAGTACCAGGGCAATGAATATGTTGATAGTCTGATATTCAGCTTTTAGTGACAGTATTGTTGTAATGGATCCGGCACCTGCTATGAGAGGGAAAGCGATCGGAAAAATAGCACCATCACCGCGAGGATCCTGTTTGAAAAGTTCTATACCAAGAATCATCTCCATGGCAATCAGGAATATAATGAATGAACCGGCGATAGCAAATGAAGACACATCAATGCCAAAAATTCCCAGAAGAGGACTCCCGATAAATAAAAATGCCAGGAAGATCGCCAACGAAACTAGGGTAACTTTACCTGCGTTGACATTCCCTGATTTTGATTTTATATCGATTATGATAGGAATCGAACCGGTGATGTCAATTATAGCGAAGAGAACCATGAAAGCTGCCAGTATCTCAATAAAGCTAAAATGCATAGGGAGTTAATTTGGTGCAAAGATAAAAAAAATCCCCCTCTTTCCGCGAGCTGGCGGAGAGATGGGGGAAAATAAAAGGTGTGAGTACGTTAATCCCTATTGTCTGATTGTCATTTCGTCAACCAGGTTTTTAGCGCCGGAATAAATATCCATTATCCACAACACATACCTTATATCAACGACAATACATCTTTGGAGCGCAGGCTCATAAGTGACATCTCCGCTCATGGCTTCCCAGTTGCCGTCGAAAGCCAGTCCAATCAGCTCACCATTGCCGTTCATTACAGGACTTCCCGAGTTGCCTCCGGTAATATCATTTGTTGTGAGGAAGCAAACCGGCATATAACCTTTTGAAGAAGCGTACCTGCCATATTCTTTTTTATTATTGAGATCAATGAGCCTCTGGGGCACATCAAACTCATAGTTTCCGGGAATATACTTGTCGACGACACCCTGAAGCGTAGTATAATATTTATATGTCACCGCATCTTTTGGGTCATAATCCTGAACAGTCCCATAAGTGAGACGCATTGAGAAATTGGCATCAGGATAAAGCGTCTTTTCCGGGGTCATCTCCCTAAGCGCTGCAACCCAGAGCCTGTTTCCGATGTTCAGGTTATCGTCGAACTTGCTGCGTTCCTTTGATATATCCATGGCAACCGTTCTTATTGAGGTATAGGTTAAAACCACAGGATCATTTTCGAGGGTTTTAAGAACGGGTTTATCAAGAAATGCCGTCAGTTTTGCTTCGCTTGCAAATACAGACTTGGCGAACATATTGTCCACGAATTTGTCGATGTTCCCCTTGAATTTTTTATCAACGACATTTTTATAAAAATCAGGATGGAACTTGGCAGGAACATCAGCCCTGTAAAGATTAAGCATAGCCTTCATGGATTTTAGATCGGTAGGTGCACTGTAATCCTTGTAAAGATCACCAATATTGTCTTTAACCTGTTTTACGGCATCGGCGATCTTGCTATTATCACCCGACTTCAGTGCAGTGATAAGCCCGGTTGCAACCTGGTTAAACTGAAGTAGTTCACAGCCCTGGATACATTCACTAAGGTACTGTAATGCATTCTGATATTCAGCTCTTCCCTCGATCGCTGATTTAATCATGTTAAGCGATTCTCCATATTTAGCCTTACGGTCAGGATCAGCATTTACCCATGTGTTGAACTGGGCTTCAATAGCCTGCTTTTTAGCCATTACGTTTAGATTCTTCAGCTGATTATTCTGGCCGATTGAATATTTCCAGTAGTTTGAGGAGCCATAATACTTGGAAGAATATTGAATTCTTATTTTTTCGCTTGAATTCATATCTTTCATCCATATCTCCTGTTTGATACCGCGTATTTTTATCCTGTTGGGATTGGTGATATTCATTATCTCACCTACCTGGTAGGAAGTATAATACCTCTGTGTCCCTCCGGGATATCCCAGGATCATTGAAAAATCACCTTTATTGAGATCTTTGAGTGATATAGGAAGCCAGTATTTTGGCTTGAGCGGAACATTATCCTTTGAATAGGATGCTGGTTTGCCGTCGGGAGCTGAATATACGCGGAATACGCTGAAATCACCGGTATGGCGCGGCCATTCCCAGTTATCAGTATCATCGCCGAACTTGCCTATTGAAGATGGGGGAGCGCCTACAAGCCTTACGTCGTTATATCTTTCATAAACAAGGAGATAGAAATTGTTGCCGCCATAGAATGAAGATACAGAGTTCCTGTAATTATTCCCTTCTGAAGCTTTTTTCTCGATAGCCGATCTTGCATCACTTATTGCAGCGTTCCTGTCGGTTTCACTCATTCCCGGCTTTACATTTGCAAGTACCTGGTCGGTAACATCTTCAATCCGGACAAGGAAGGTAACAGAGAGCCCCTGGTTTGGCAGCTCATCTTCCTTTGTTTTTGCCCAGAAGCCGTCTTTAAGATAATCGTGATCGACAGAGCTGTGCGACTGGATCGAACTATAGCCACAATGGTGGTTAGTCAGGATAAGTCCCTGTGATGAAACGATCTCTCCGGTGCATCCGCCTCCGAATATCACAACAGCATCCTTGAGACATGCTTTATTAAGGCTGTAGATATCCTCGGCCGAAAGTTTCAGCCCGAGTTGGGTCATCGTACCTATATTAAGCTTCTCGATCAGGGGCAGAAGCCACATGCCCTCATCAGCTTTAGCTTTAAATCCGAAGCTGAAGAAAATAATCAAAAGAATGGAAAGGATTTTTTTCATAGCATTATTGCTTAATGGTATTGATTTTAAGTTAAAAGGCAAATATAATTCTTTAAATGAAAAACAGAGATATCAAAAGTCAATTGATAACTGCATATCATAAAGCGAAAATGACTTTCTGTGATATGGAGTAATTCCGTATTTCAGAATTGCCTTTCTGTGGTATAATGTTCCATAGCCTTTATTCCTGTCCCATCCATAATCGGGGTACTCTGAATGTATCTTTTCCATATACTCATCACGGAAAATCTTTGCGAGAACCGAAGCTGCAGCGATGGAAAGATAGAGTCCGTCGCCCTTAATTATTGTCTCATGCCTGATATTTTTATATGGATAAAACCTGTTCCCATCAATAAGCAGGAACTGGGGCTTTTGCTTTAATCCATCAATTGCCAGATGCATTGCTTTTATCGATGCCCTGAGAATATTCATTCCGTCTATTTCATTGCTGTCAACCGATGCCACGCTCCATGCCAGTGCTTCGGAAATTATTTCCTCCCTTAAATAAGCTCTCTGTCTGGCAGTCAGCTTCTTTGAATCATTCAATACCGGATGCTTATAGTTTTTAGGAAGTATCACCGCAGCAGCAAAAACCGGCCCTGCCAGGCACCCTCTGCCTGCCTCATCGCAGCCGGCTTCAATAAGATTATGATAGAGGAATGATTTCAGCATTTTTGTTATTATGATAGGGCCTGATAAAAATATGCAATTATTCCTTTGGCGGCATAGGAAAAAAAGCTCTGATACAGATTTGACTTATGAGTAAGTTATTAACACATTTATCAACAAAAACCGGTGATATGTCAAAAAAATATTTATTTTTGGCCACTTGATAGGGGGAATTTAATGATAAAAGGCTATGAAATATTGATGTTCTGGCTGCTTTGCATCCCGTCAACTTTGTTTTCGCAGCAGCTGTCGCATCAGGTGCTTGTTCCTCTTGCAGGTCTTGCTTCAGGGAATTCCATAAATTATTCTCAGACCGTTGGGGAGACTGCCATTGAGATAGTCGGATGCTCTGAGTATATATTTACTCAGGGTTTTCAGCAGCCCGGGTTAAAGATTACTTCCGGAGAGGTTCCAAAAGGAACGGGAGTAAATGTTTATCCGAATCCGGTTTCGGATTTCATTACAATTGAGTTATTCAGCGAGACGGCTGAAACATTCAGAATAGACTTTATAAGTATCACCGGCAATGTTGTGATGTCTGAAAAGAAGGTCTTTGATAATAAATTCTGGTTCAAAGATCCTCTTAGCATTGAGAATCTTATCAGGGGTTTTTATCTTGTAAGGGTTTACAGCGAGGATGGAGTGATAAACAGGACATTCAAGATAGAAAAGTTATAAAGCATAAATTATGGCTTTAAAAGTTATGAAGAAATACTTTATGATAATAGCGCTTACTGCGGTTAGCAGCTGTATATGCGCACAGAACAATGTCCCTCTCGGAATTAATTACCAGGCTGTTGCCAGGAATAACAGCGGCACTGAGCTTGCTAATACAAAGATAAGCGTCAAATTTTCAATAATCTCCGGCGATCCGCTGGGTACGCTTGTTTACCAGGAGCTTCACCAGGATATTATTACATCAAAATTCGGAGTTTTTTCGCTCGTTATCGGTCATGGAGTTCCGACAAGCGTATCTCCTCTTTCTTCCCTTGCAGACATAGCGTGGAAGGATGCCAACCATTATCTGAAGGTTGAAGTGAAATTCGAGAATGATTTTATGGATATGGGAACAATGCAGTTTCTTGCAGTTCCCTATGCGCTCTATGCTCAGAAATCACTCGAACCCGGCCCAACAGGCCCGAAGGGCGACAAAGGCGATCCGGGAGATCCGGCATCAGACAGTCAGTCTCTCTCATTTGATGGCGTCAACCTTAAAATTGATCGTGGCAATACTGTCAACCTTTCAAGTCTGAATGTTCCTCATCAGCTTTCTTTAATAGGAGATACTCTTTCGATACTTGGGGGAAATAAGGTTGCTTTGACTAATCAAATACAGGATTTACAGCTCGACATAAATCAGAAGCTTAAAATTACCAAGAATTCTGCTGCAACTGAAATTGACCTCTCTCCTTATAAACAGAACCTTACTTACACGCCCGCCACGGGAATGCTAAGCAT